>NZ_BCBG01000044.1:0-46710 GCF_001320485.1 Pseudomonas sp. NBRC 111130 | reverse complement strand
ATGGCTGCAGGAGCAGAACGATTCCTCGTTGCCCAGCCCCCGCACGATGAAGCTCCTGGCGCCCATGGAGCCAGGAATGATGCCCAACTGCCCTTTCTGCGCCGACACCGCGCCCTTGCGCGTGACCAGCACCTCGCGGCCGAAATGCTGCTCGCGCTGCACATAGTTGTGGTGGCAGTTGACCGCCTCCAGGCTTGCCTCGAACGGCTTGCCCAGCACCTTGCGGGTGGCCGCGATCACCGCCAGCATCATCAGTTCACGGTTGCGCCGGGCAAAGTCCTGCGCCCATTCCACCGCCTCGACATAGTCGGCGAAATGGCGGCTGCCCTCCTCGAAGTAGGCCAGGTCCTTGTCCGGCAGGTTGGCCAGGTGCTGGCGCATGTCGGCCTGGGACAGTTCGATGAACAGGTTGCCGATGGCATTGCCGACACCGCGCGAGCCGCTGTGCAGCATGAACCAGACCCGGTCGGCCTCGTCCAGGCACACCTCGATGAAGTGGTTACCGCCGCCCAGGGTGCCAAGGTGGTGGCGGTTGTTGGTCTTTTCCAGGCGCGGATACTTGTCGGTGATGGCCTTGAAACGCCCGGCGAGCTGGCCCCAGGCTTTGTCTGCCAGGCCCGGCACGTTGTCCCAGGCACCTTGGTCGCGTTTGCCGAAGGTCTTGCCGTGGGGCACCGCCTGCTCGATGGCGCCGCGTAGGCGGTGCAGGTTGTCCGGCAGGTCACGCGCCTGCAGCGAGGTACGCGCCGCGATCATGCCGCAGCCAATGTCGACGCCCACCGCGGCGGGGATGATCGCGCCGACCGTGGGGATCACGCTGCCAATGGTCGAGCCCTTGCCCAGGTGCACATCCGGCATCACCGCCAGGTGCTTGAAGATGAACGGCATCTTCGCTGTATTGAGCAGTTGCCGACGGGCGTCGTCTTCGACCGGCACGCCGTCGGCCCACAGTTTGACCGGCTTGCCACCGGCGACCTGGAGAATGTCCATGGGGCTGTTCCTGTTGAGCCATGCCTGCATGATACCGCCGAAGGTCTTGGAACAGCGGCTTGCCAGCAAGGTGGCACAGTGCTGTATGCTTGGCCGGTCTTCAGGGCGGGGTGAAAGTCCCCACCGGCGGTAAATCGAAAGATGAGCCCGCGAGCGCCCCGGCCATGCCGGGGGTCAGCAGATCTGGTGCGACTCCAGAGCCGACGGTCATAGTCCGGATGAAAGAAGGCGTCAGGCAGGGGCCATTCGGGCGCCCCTGCGCGCGCATTTTGTTCGCCCCGAGACGTTCATCGATCAATCACGAGGAGCGTTTCATGTCCCCTTTGCTGCAAAAACAATTTCCCAATGTCTCCGCCGCCATCGCCGCCTTCCAGGCCGGGCGCCCTGTGCTGCTGCTCGACGATGACGACCGCGAGGACGAAGCCGATATCGTCGCCGCTGCCGAGAACCTGTCGCTGCAGACCATGGCCATGATGATCCGCGATTGCAGCGGCATCGTCTGCCTGTGCCTGGACGAAGCCACTGTCGACGCCCTGCAGCTGGCGCCGATGGTGCAGAACAACCAGGCCCGTCACGGCACCGGCTTCACCGTCACCATCGAGGCAGCCGAAGGCGTGAGCACCGGCGTTTCCGCCCAGGACCGCATCACCACCATCGAAGCGGCGCTGCGTTCGACCGCCGAGCAACGCCATATCGTCAGCCCGGGCCATGTATTCCCGCTGCGCGCGCGCGATGGGGGTGTGCTGACCCGTCGCGGGCATACCGAAGGCTCGGTGGACCTGGCGCGCCTGGCCGGCCTGCGCCCGGCCGCGGTGCTGTGCGAGCTGATGAACCCCGATGGCAGCATGGCGCGCGGTGAGCAGGTGGCGGTGTATGCGCGGCAGTACAACCTGCCGGTGCTGACCATCGAGGAACTGGCGCGGTGCCGTGAGGCCATGGTGCAACTCGAGGCCGAGCCAGCCTGATCCCTGTGGGAGCGGCCTTTTGTCGCGAAAGGGCCGCACAGCGGCCCCAGAATTTCAGCGTAAATGCAGAAATTGCAGGGCTGCTTCGCAGCCCTTTCGCGACACAAGGCCGCTCCCACAAATTTGCGCGTTAACTGATCAGCAAGTCGGATGTTTGCTCCCCCCGCCCCGCTCTGCTAACGTCGCGCCGTTCTGACCCGCCACCGAGACTGTCGCCATGGCCCGCAAAAAAGCCTCCATCGATTTCGAACAATCCCTCGCCGACCTGCAAGCCCTGGTCGAGCGCCTGGAGAACGGCGAACTGTCGCTGGAAGACTCGCTGGCCGCGTTCGAGCAAGGCATCGCCCTGACCCGCGACTGCCAGGGCGCCCTGGCCCAGGCCGAACAGAAAGTGCAGATCCTGCTGGAACGTGACGGCGAACTGGCCGCGCAGCCGTTCGATGCGGAGCCAGAGGCATGATCACTGCTTACCAGGCCAGCTGCCAGGCCCGTGTCGACGCCGCCCTCGAACCGCTGTTCGTCGCCCCGACCAGGGAGCTGGAGCGGCTTTACGCCGCCATGCGCTACAGCGTGATGAACGGCGGCAAGCGCGTGCGCCCGCTGCTCGCCTATGCCGCCTGCGAAGCCCTTGGCGCGCCAGCCGAGCAAGCCAACGGGGCGGCCTGTGCGGTGGAACTGATCCACGCCTATTCGCTGGTGCATGACGACCTGCCGGCCATGGACGACGACGACTTGCGCCGTGGCCAGCCGACTACCCACAAGGCCTTCGACGAAGCCTGCGCGATTCTTGCCGGTGACGGTTTGCAGAGCCTGGCGTTCAGCGCCCTGCTCGACCCAACCCTGAGCCCGCAAGCCGACAGCACCCGCCTGGCCATGGTCCAGGCCCTGGCCAAGGCCGCAGGCCCTGCGGGCATGGTCGGCGGCCAGGCCATCGACCTCGGCTCGGTCGGCCTGAAGCTGGACCAGCAGGCCCTGGAATTCATGCACCGGCACAAGACCGGCGCCCTGATCGAAGCCAGTGTGCGCCTCGGCGCCCTGGCCAGTGCCCGCGCCGAGCAGGCACAACTGGATGCCCTGCAGACTTATGCACAGGCCATCGGCCTGGCCTTCCAGGTGCAAGACGATATCCTCGACGTGGAAAGCGACACCGCCACCCTGGGCAAGCGCCAGGGGGCTGACATCGCCCGTGACAAACCGACCTACCCGGCCCTGCTGGGGCTGGAAGCCGCCAAGGCCTACGCAATCGAACTGCGCGACCAGGCGCTGGTCGCACTGCAAGGGTTTGGCGAAAATGCCGAGCCGCTGCGGGCGTTGGCACGCTATATCGTCGAGCGCCGTCACTGATTGAGTGGGGCCGCTTTGCGGCCCTTCGCGGGCAAGCCCGCTCCCACACGGACTTCACTGGCCGTGAAGACAGTGGTAATCCTGGGGGAGCGGGCCTGCCCGCGAAGGGCTGCAAAGCAGCCCCAGCAGCACCCGCATGAATGGGCAGCTTTTCCCACAATGGGGTAAACTGCCGCGTCTTCACACACCTATAACGACTCGCCTGATGCCCACGACGTTTCAAGAGATCCCCCGCGAACGCCCGGTCACGCCGTTGCTCGACCGCGCTGACACGCCTGCCGGCCTGCGCCGGCTGGCTGAAGCCGACCTGGAGACCCTGGCCGACGAATTGCGCCAGGAGTTGCTCTACACCGTTGGTCAGACCGGTGGGCATTTCGGCGCCGGCCTGGGCGTCATCGAGCTGACGATCGCTCTGCACTACGTCTTCGACACCCCGGACGACCGGCTGGTGTGGGACGTTGGCCACCAGGCCTACCCGCACAAGATCCTTACCGGGCGCCGCAAGCGCATGCTCAGCCTGCGCCAGAAGGACGGCATCGCCGCCTTCCCGCGCCGCAGCGAGAGCGAGTACGACACCTTCGGCGTCGGCCACTCCAGCACCTCGATCAGTGCCGCGCTGGGCATGGCCATCGCCGCCCGCCTGCAGAACAGCGCACGCAAGTCGATCGCCGTGATCGGCGACGGCGCCCTCACTGCCGGCATGGCCTTCGAAGCGTTGAACCACGCTCAGGAAGTCAACGCCGACATGCTGGTGATCCTCAACGACAACGACATGTCGATTTCGCGCAATGTCGGCGGCCTGTCCAACTACCTGGCCAAGATCCTCTCCAGCCGCACCTACGCGAGCATGCGCGAGGGCAGCAAGAAGGTGCTGTCGCGCCTGCCCGGTGCCTGGGAAATCGCCCGCCGCACAGAGGAATACGCCAAAGGCATGCTGGTGCCGGGCACGCTGTTCGAAGAGCTGGGCTGGAACTACATCGGCCCGATCGACGGCCATGACCTGCCGACCATGATCGCCACCCTGCGCAACATGCGTGACCTCAAAGGCCCGCAGTTCCTCCACGTGGTGACCAAGAAAGGCAAGGGCTTCGCCCCCGCCGAGGTCGATCCGATCGGCTACCACGCCATCACCAAGCTCGAACCCGCCGACAAGCCGGCTGCGCCGAAAAAGGTCAGCGGGCCGAAGTACTCTGCGGTGTTCGGCCAGTGGTTGTGCGACATGGCCGCCGCCGACAACCGCCTGGTGGGCATCACCCCGGCGATGAAGGAAGGCTCCGACCTGGTCGATTTCAGCGAACGCTTCCCCGAGCGCTACTTCGACGTGGCGATCGCCGAACAGCACGCGGTGACCCTGGCCGCAGGCATGGCCTGCGAAGGCAGCAAGCCAGTGGTGGCGATCTACTCCACCTTCCTGCAGCGCGGCTACGACCAGCTGATCCACGACGTAGCGGTGCAGAACCTCGATGTGCTGTTCGCCATCGACCGTGCCGGCCTGGTCGGCGAAGACGGCCCGACCCATGCTGGCGCCTACGACCTGTCGTACCTGCGCTGCATTCCCGGCATGCTGGTGATGGCCCCGAGCGACGAGAACGAACTGCGCAAGATGCTCAGCACCGGCCACCTGTACAACGGCCCGGCCGCTGTGCGCTACCCGCGTGGCACCGGCCCGAATGCACCGATCAGTGGTGACCTCGAACCGTTGGAGATCGGCAAGGGCGTGGTTCGCCGGCAAGGTGAAAAGGTTGCCCTGCTGGTCTTCGGCGTGCAGTTGGCCGAAGCCCAGCAGGTTGCCGAGCAGATCAACGCCACCGTGGTCGACATGCGCTTCGTCAAACCACTGGACGAGGCCCTGGTGCTGGAACTGGCTGCCAACCATGAGCTGCTGGTAACCATCGAAGAAAACAGCATCATGGGTGGCGCCGGGGCTGCCGTGGGCGAGTTCCTGGCCCGTGAGGGCGTGGTCAAGCCGCTGCTGCATCTGGGGCTGCCGGACATCTATGTCGAGCATGCCAAGCCGGCGCAGATGCTGGCCGAGTGTGGGCTGGATGCTGCTGGCATCGAGGCTTCCGTCAAAGCTCGAATGGCCAAGCTCGGCCTTTAGGACCTATTCGCGGGCACGCCCGCTCCCACAGAGAGCTCACCGCCCTCAAGGCCGGTGATGCCCATGTGGGAGCGGGCATGCCCGCGAATGCTTTGGAACTGCCAATGAAAAATGCCGCCTGTGCTGCGCTACTCTGCGCCCCCACGATCCTGCTGGCCGCCGAGCGCGACGACGCCCTCAAGCTCCCCGACACCCTGATCAGCGCCAACCGCCAGGTCGAATCGCGCACCGCCACCAGCGCCGCCAACACCGTCTTCACCCGCGCCGACATCGACCGCCTGCAACCCAGCAGCGTGACCGACCTGCTCACCCGCGTGCCCGGCGTGCAAGTCGCGCCCACCGGAGGCCGCGGCAGCCTGCCTGGCATCTTCATCCGCGGCACCAAGGCCGCCCAGAGCCTGGTGCTGGTCGATGGCGTGCGTATCGCCAATGCCACCTCCGGCGACAGCGGCCTGCAATTTCTCGATGTCGACCAGATCGAACGCGTCGAAGTGCTGCGCGGTTCGCGCTCGGCGGTGTATGGCAGCGATGCCATCGGCGGGGTGATCCAGATCTTCACCCGCCGCAGCAGCGGCCCTGGCCTGCAACCCCGCCTGCGCCTGGCGGCAGGCAGCAACCAGACGTTCCAGCGCAGCCTGGGGCTGTCCGGCGGTGACGATGCTACCCGTTTCAACCTCGGCGCCAGCCTCGATGAAACCGCTGGCATCGACTCGACCGGCCCGTCGTTTGCCAGCGACGGCGACCACGACGCCTACCGCGACAAGTCGCTCACCCTGAGCCTGAGCCATACCTTCGACGAGCGCTTCGAAGCCGGCCTGAACCTGCTCGACAGCCGCGGCCGCAGCGAATACGACAACCCGTTCGGCCGCTTCGACCCGGTCACTTTCGAAAGCTTCGGGCAAAAGCCCTACACCGACTTCAGCGTCAGCAGTCTGGGCAGCTATCTTGACGCTCAGCTCAACGATGCCTGGCATTCGCGCCTGGAGCTCGCCCACAGCGAAAACCGTGACGACAAGCGCGACAAGCTGAGCGACGAGCGTTTCGTGTTCAACACTTACCGTGACCAGATCACCTGGCAGAACGACCTGAAGCTGGCCGAGCAACACAACCTGTTGCTGGGCGGTGACTGGTACGAAGACCGCGTGCACGGCAGCACCGACTTCAGCGAAGACAGCCGCTGGAACCGTGCGGCCTTCATCCAGCACCGCTACAGCGGTGAAGACTTCTCCACCGAGCTGGGTGTACGGCACGACGAGAACCAGCAGTTCGGCGGCCAGACCACCTGGAGTGGCAGCCTCACCATACCGCTGAATGCCCGCAATGACGTGCTGCTGTCCTATAGCGAAGGCTTCCGCGCCCCGACGTTCAACGACTTGTACTACCCGCAGTACAGCAACCCGGACCTCAAGCCCGAGCGTTCGAAGAGCTATGAAGTGCAGTGGCGCAGCCAGCTGACCCATGACAGCCGGCTGGAGACCTCGCTGTACCGCACCGACCTGCGCGACGCGATCATCTTCGGCCAGGACTCGATTCCGCAAAACGTCGCCTCGGCGCGTATCAACGGCCTGGAGATGGCACTGGACCAGCAATGGGGCGAATGGCGCAGCCAGCTTGGCCTGGCGCTGATCGACCCACGTGACCGCGACAGTGGCCATACCCTCGCCCGCCGCGCCCGCCGCACCTTGAGCCTGGACCTGGATCGCCAGTTCGAACGTTTAAACGTAGGCGCCAGCTGGCAGGCCGTGAGCGCCAGCTACGACGACGAAGCCAACCGCAATCGACTCGGCGGCTACGGCTTGCTGGGCCTGCGTGCAGGCTGGCTGGCAAGCGAGGAACTGAAGCTGGAAGTGAAGCTGGATAACCTGCTGGACAAGGACTACAGCCGGGCGCTGTACAGCTTCGATGGGGCCAGCTACGGCTACCGCGAAGAAGGCCGCACTGCGCTGTTCAGCATCACCTGGACGCCGGCACTCTAGCCGCCAGCAGCGCGCACAAGCGGGCGGTGGCTTCGATCATCTGCCCGCTGGGCCGCTCCAGGCCTTTGTCCGGCACCACCAGCAAGCCCTCGCCGGCCACCGCGCTCAGCCGCGGCCAGGCCTTCCAGCTCGCCAGCTGCGCCTTGTCACCCGCCAGGATCACCTGCGGGTCACGCATCAGCACCGACTCGACATTCACCTGCGGTGCCGGCTGGCTCAGATCGGCAAAGACATTGCGCGCCCCACACACCGCCAAGGCATCGCTGACCACCTGCCGCCCGCCCAGGGTGTACAGCGGCCGATCCCACACCTGGTAGAACACCCGCAACGGCTGCTCGCGCCGGTATTCCTGGCGCAGCTGCCGCAGGCGCTCGCGCAACGCCTGCACGTAGGGCCTGCCTTGCTCGCCCCGCCCGACACGCACGGCAATTGCCTCGATCTGCTCGATCAGCTGATTCAGGTCGTGGGGTTCGGCGCTGTAGGTGGCAATGCCCAAGCGCTTGAGCTGGTCGCGCTGGGCGGGTGCCACGCTACCGGGCCAGAGCAGCAGCAGGTCAGGCTTGAGACTGAGCAGGGTTTCCATGTCCAGCTGGCCCTGGCGCCCGACCGAAGGCAGCCGTTGCAGCGCTTGCGGTCGCTCGCCGCCGTCAAGCACCCCCACCAGCAGGTCATCGGCGTGCAGTTCGAGCATGATTTCGCTCATCGACGGCGCGAGGCTGACCACGCGCAAAGGCTCGCCGGCCCTTGCGCCAAGGGCCAGCAATGCCAGCAGGCAGAGCAGGATGCGCATCAGCCCAGCTGACGCGGAATGCGGTAGAGGTAGAGCAGCACCACGGTGGACAGCGCGAGGAGGATCTGCGGCACCGCCTCCAGCCCGACCAGCACCGACAGCGCAGCGACCCAGGCCGGGAAGCAGGCAAACAGCATGGCCATGCGCCGCACCCGCGCCAGGATGATCCAGGCGGCGGGCTCTTCAGCCGTGCCCAGCACCTTCGAGGTGGCGATCAGTGCCCGCTTGTAGGCGCCGAAACGCGGCAGGCTGAGGAACATGGTCGCGGCACCGGCGATGAACAGCGGCATCGCCAGCACCGGGATCAGTGCTTCGCCGCCGCCAAAGGCCCAGGCCATGACCGGCAGCGGCACCAGGCCAACCGCCAGGTACTGCCACCAGGCCAGCGCCAGGCGCCGCTTGACCTCGCCGCGAGTCACGCCTGGGGCGCCTCGCCCTGGTGTTCATTACCCAGCATGTGGCCAAGCTTGCCGGCCTTGGTCGCCAGGTAGTAGCGGTTGTGCGGGTTGTGCCCGGTGTGCAGAGGCACGCGCTCGGCGACCTTGATACCCATGTCGGTCAGCGCTTTGACCTTGCGCGGGTTGTTGGTCATCAGGCGCAGCGATTTCACACCCAGGTGCTCGAGCATCGGCAGGCACATGGCGTAGTCGCGCTGGTCCGCGGCAAAGCCCAGGCGCTCGTTGGCCTCGACGGTGTCGGCACCACCATCCTGCAGCTCATAGGCACGGATCTTGTTCAGAAGGCCGATGCCGCGGCCTTCCTGACGCAGGTACAGCAGCACGCCACGGCCTTCACGGGCGATCGCCTGCAGCGCGGCTTCCAGCTGCGAACCGCAGTCGCAGCGCTGGCTGAACAGGGCATCGCCGGTCAGGCACTCGGAGTGCAGGCGCCCCAGCACCGGCTCGCCGTCGGCGATATCACCCAGGCTGAGCACGACGTGCTCACGGCCAGTGGCTTCGTCGAGGAAGCCATGCATGGTGAAGATCGCAAAGGGAGTCGGGAGTTTCGAGGCGGCAACAAAGACGACGGGCACGTTGTGCTCCTGGATTAAGTAGGAAATTTCTCGTGAGCCGATTGTATCAGCAGGTCGCTGCGTGTGCGCTCGTTGAATACCGTGGCTTAAGATCGAAAAGTTCGATGCTTAGTCGGGGGCTGGCACTCGCCTGGGCCTTACACGACCCATGTGGGAGCGGGCGTGCCCGCGAACACCGGCAGCGCCGGTGCCATCCACCGCGTCGCCTGCTTCGCGGGCATGCCCGCTCCCACAGGAGGCCGCGCAGGCCATGAAACAGTGGTCTTACTGTGGCTTGCTGTCCGCCGTGAAGGGATACGGCTGCTTCCAGTGCTCGAAGATCGGCTTCAGCTCGCCGCTGTGCACCAGCTCGGCCATGCGTTTGTCGAACAGGTCGCACAGGGCTTTGGCGTGCTCGTTTCTGGAGAACGCCAGGTACAGCGGCAATTCGGCCACATGGGTGCTGCGAAAACGCTCCGGCTGCGAGGCCTGCCCGAGCACATAGTCGACTTCGGTCTGCGCATCGATGTAGAAATCCACCCGCTCATGCTCAAGCATCGGCAGGATGCCTTCGCGGCGCTGGATTTCGCGGAAGTTGTGCGCATTGGGCAGGTAACTGCCGTAGTCATAGCCGCGCACCCAGGCCAGGCGGTACTGGCCGACGGTGGCCAATGTCGGCACCGGCTTGCTGGCCAGGCCCAGGGCGTAGATGTGGTCCATATCGAAATGCCAGCGCGGATACAGGTTGTCGTCGTTCTCTTCCTTGTACGACCCGACCCAGGCATCGGCCTCGCCACGCTTGACCAGGCCGACCGCGCGGCTGTACGGCGCACTCTGGGCCACCACCTTGACCCCGGCAGGCTCGAACACCTTGCGCAGCACATCCCAGGCCACACCGCTGCCATCGGCATTGGTGTAGTCGATCCACTCTTCGCTGACCAGGTGAATCTGCTTCGGTAACGCATCGGCCGCCACCGCCCAAGGGGCAAGGCTCAGCATCATTGCCAGCAGCACAGTCCTTATGGCCATCGAAACGCTCCCTGCTTCAGCCTACCGCCCACACCAGAATCTGCATGCCCAGCCAGGCAAATACACCGGCCAGGATATCGTCGAGCATGATCCCGACACCCCCGTGCACATGGCGATCGATCCAGCGAATCGGCCATGGCTTGAGGATGTCGAAGAAGCGGAACATCAGGAACCCCGCGAGAAGCCACTGCCACCCTTCCGGCACCAGCCACAGGGTGATCCACATGCCGACCATTTCGTCCCAGACAATGCCTTCATGGTCGTGCACACGCAAGTCGTTGGCGACCTTGCCGCACAGCCAGAAGCCGAACAGCATGGTCACGCCCAGCAACAGCCAGTAGCCCCAGTCAGGCAGCATCTGCCACAGCGGGATGAACGGGATCGCTACCATCGAGCCCCAGGTGCCGGGCGCCTTGGGCAGGGTGCCGGAGCCGAAGCCGAAAGCGATGAAGTGCCACGGGTTGCGCCAGACCGATGGCGGAACGAACTCCGCAGGCACCTGGTTGGGGTGGTCGGTCACGGTGTCTCCCTAAAGTGTTGATAGCCCCGTTGAACCGGGGTGATGTCCTGGCCCTGCGGGTCGCGCAGGGTCACGCCCTGGCCTTCGAGCACGCGGCCGATGACATGCAACTCGGCGAAACCGAGGTCGGTCAGCGGCGCGAGCGCCGCAGGTGGCAGGGTGAAGGCCAGTACGTAGTCGTCGCCGCCGGTGAGCGCTGCCCGCCGGGCCGCATCATGGCCAAGGAAGGCTTCCAATGCAGGAGACACTGGCACCTGCATCAGGTTCACCTCGAGTGCGACCCCGGACGCCTTGGCAATATGCCCGCAGTCGGCGAGCAGGCCATCGGAAATATCCAACGCCGCCGTGGCCCGGCCGCGCAGCAGCTGGCCCAGGTGGAGCTGAGGCATCGGCGACCAGTAGTGCTGGAGCAGCGGCTCGGCCAGCTCCGCCGGTGCCTCGCGCTCACCCAGGACCAGCGGCAACGCCCCTGCCGCCTTGCCCAGCGAACCACCTACACACAGCAGATCGCCCGGCCGCGCGCCGCTGCGGCGCAACGCCTGGCCGGCCGGCACGCGGCCGAACACGGTGACGGTGATGCTCAGCGGGCCGCGGGTGGTATCCCCACCGATCAAGCTCATGCGGCAACGCTGGGCCATGCGGCTGAGGCCGTCGGCATAAGCCGCCAGCCAGTCGGCGCCGACATCAGGCAGGGTCAGGGCAAGGGTAAAGCCGATCGCCGTCGCGCCCATGGCTGCCAGGTCACTGGCCGCCACAGCCAACGAGCGCTGACCAAGCAGCAGCGGATCGCAGACAGCAGGGAAATGCACCCCGGCGACCAGGGTGTCGGTCGACACCGCCAGTTGTTCACCGGGTGGAAGGTCCAGCAGGGCACAGTCGTCGCCGATACCCAGGGCCACGCCCTCACCGCCCTGCGCACAAGGCGCGGCGGCGAAGTAATGGTTGATCAGCTCGAACTCACCCATGGGCAGGCAGCGCCGGGATCAGCGCTTGTTCGCCTTGACTTCTGCTTCACGCAGGGCCGGGGCGAGCTTGTCCAGCACACCGTTGACGAACTTGTGGCCATCAGTGGCGCCGAAGACCTTGGCCAGTTCCACGCCTTCGTTGATCACCACGCGGTACGGTACGTCGACGCGCTTGATCAGTTCCCAGGTGGACAGGCGCAACACTGCCAACTCGACCGGGTCGAGTTCTTCCAGGGCGATGGCCATGCAAGGCACCAGCGCCTTGTCGATTTCGCCCTTGATCGCCGGGACCCCGTGGAGGATCTCGCGGAAATAGGCACCGTCGACATCGGTAAAATCGTTATCGACCCGGAACTGCGCTTCGATCTCGTTCAGCGAATGCTGGGCCATGTGCCACTGATACAGGGCCTGGGTCGCGAGCTTGCGGGCTTCGCGGCGCTTGGCGCTTTTCGAGGGCTTGCCGGCATCCGCAGGTTTTGGATCGCGCGGGTTGAAACGATCGCTTTCGTCGCTAATCACTTGGCCTCCAACTGCGCCAGCAGGCTGACCATTTCCAGAGCGGACAGGGCAGCTTCACCGCCTTTGTTGCCAGCCTTGGTGCCGGAGCGTTCGATGGCTTGTTCGATGGAGTCGACGGTCAGAACGCCGAAGGCCACCGGTACGCCGAACTCCATGGACACCTGGGCCAGGCCCTTGGTGCATTCGCCCGCCACGTATTCGAAGTGCGGGGTACCGCCACGGATCACGGCGCCCAGGGCGATGATCGCGTCGTATTCGCCTTGCTGGGCGACTTTCTGTGCCACCAGCGGGATTTCGAAGGCGCCCGGGGCACGGATGATGGTGATGTCGCTTTCGCTGACACCGTGGCGTACCAGGGTATCAACGGCGCCGCTTACCAGGCTTTCGACAACGAAGCTGTTGAAGCGGCCAACCACCAAAGCATAGCGACCTTTGGGGGCGATGAAGGTACCTTCGATGGTCTTCAGGGTCATTCCGATATTCTCATCTTCAAGAGCGAGGCCGCTTACAAGCGGCCTCGACAGGGGTCTGGACTCGAGCTTAAGGGCGTCAATGCCGCCTCAAGTCACTCGGAGGGCACGTATTCTACAACTTCCAGATCGAATCCGGATATCGCATTGAACTTCATCGGCGAACTCATCAGGCGCATCTTGCGCACGCCAAGGTCGCGCAGGATCTGCGAACCGGCACCGACGGTGCTGTAGGTGGTCGGCGCCTTGGTCGGTGCATCACCCGCACTTTCGCGGATGTGCGCCAGCAGCACGTCACCGTCCAGCGGGTGGCCCAGCAGCAGCACCACGCCGCTGCCCGCCTCGGCCACCGCGGCCATGGCCGCGCGCAGGCTCCAGCGGCCAGGCTGCTTGACCAGCAGCAGGTCGCGCAGTGGGTCCATGTTGTGCACGCGCACCAAGGTCGGCTCTTCGGCGCAGATATTGCCCAGGGTCAGGGCCATGTGCACGTCGCCTTCCACCGAGTCACGGTAGGTGACCAGGTTGAACTCGCCCAGCTCGCTCTCGATCGGCTGCTCGGAGACGCGCTGCACGGTGCGTTCGTGGATCATGCGGTAGTGGATCAGGTCGGCGATGGTGCCGATCTTCAGGCCGTGCTCGGCGGCGAACACTTCCAGTTCGGCGCGACGCGACATGGTGCCATCGTCGTTCATCACTTCGCAGATCACGCCGCTCGGCTCGAAGCCGGCCATGCGCGCCAGGTCGCAAGCCGCTTCGGTATGGCCGGCGCGGGCCAGGGTGCCGCCCGGCTGGGCCATCAGCGGGAAGATGTGGCCTGGGCTGACGATGTCTTCGGCCTTGGCGTCCTTGGCAGCGGCCGCCTGCACGGTACGTGCGCGGTCAGCGGCGGAGATGCCGGTGGTGACGCCTTCGGCGGCTTCGATCGACACGGTGAACTTGGTGCCGAAGCCCGAACCGTTGCGCGGCGCCATCAGCGGCAGTTTCAGGGTTTCGCAGCGCTCGCGGGTCATCGGCATGCAGATCAGGCCCCGGGCGTGCTTGGCCATGAAGTTGATATGCTCAGGCAGGCAGCACTCGGCCGCCATGATGATGTCGCCTTCGTTCTCGCGGTCTTCGTCATCCATGAGGATGACCATTTTGCCCTGGCGGATGTCTTCGACCAGTTCTTCGATGCTGTTGAGCGCCACTCGGCACCCCCTTCTCAATCAGGATTTCAAGAAGCCGTTGGCGGCCAGGAAGCTTTCGGTGATGCCACTGCCCTTGCTCGGTTCAGCAGCCTTGTCGCCCAGCAGCAGACGCTCCAGGTAACGGGCCAGCAGGTCGACCTCAAGGTTTACCCGACGCCCTGCGCGGTAGTCGGCCATGATGGTTTCGGACAGGGTGTGCGGGACAATGGTCAGCTCGAATTCGGCGCCATTGACCTCGTTGACCGTCAGGCTGGTGCCGTCGACGGTGATCGAACCCTTGTGGGCGATGTACTTGGCCAGCTCCTTGGGCGCACGCACGCGGAACTGGATGGCGCGGGCGTTATCGCTGCGCGAGATGATTTCGCCGACGCCGTCGACGTGGCCGCTGACCAGGTGGCCGCCCAGGCGGGTGGTCGGGGTCAGGGCCTTTTCCAGGTTTACCTTGCTGCCGCTCTTGAGGTCGATGAACGCGGTGCGCTTGAGGGTCTCGACACTGACGTCGGCCCAGAACCCGTTGCCCGGCAGCTCGACGGCGGTCAGGCACACGCCGTTGACGGCAATGCTGTCGCCGAGCTTGACGTCACCCAGGTCGAGCTTGCCGGTTTCGACGTAGACGCGCACGTCACCGCCCTTGGGGGTCAGGCTGCGGATGGTGCCGATGGATTCGATGATGCCGGTGAACATGGGGACTTCCTCAGAAACGGGTCGCGCGGGGCAAGCCCGGCATTATACGCCGGGCGCCGGCAGAGGGATGGCCGTGACCCGCCAGTCATCGCCCACTGCGCGCATTTCGGTGATTTTCAGCCGTGGTGCCTGGCTCATCTTCTGCAGCGGCCAGTCCAGCAACGGCCGGGCCTGGGAACCGAGGAATGTGCCGGCGACGAACAGCTGGTATTCGTCAATCAGGCCCAGCTGGGCAAAGGCGCCGACCAGGCTGGCACCGGCCTCCAGGAGGACCTCATTGACGCCGCGGGCGGCCAGCGCCTGCAGCAGCGCCGGCAAGTCTACCTGGCCATTGTCGCCCGGCAGGCTGAGCAGTTCATGGCCGGCAGCGGCATAGCGCACGTCATCTGCGACGGCAGTGACCACCAGCGCCGGGCCGGCCTGGAAGAACGGCGCGTCCAGCGGCAAACGCAGGCGACCGTCGACCAAAACGCGCAACGGCGTGCGGCTCAGTGCCAGGGCGGTGGTTTCGGCGTCCAGCCCCAGTTCGCTGCCCCGCACGGTCATCCGCGCGTTATCGGCCAGCACGCTGGCCGCACTGGTCAGCACCACACTGGAACGGGCGCGCAGGCGCTGCACTGCCGAGCGGGCAGCCGGCCCGGTGATCCACTGGCTTTCGCCGCTGGCCATGGCGGTGCGGCCATCCAGGCTCATGGCCAGCTTGGCGCGGACGAATGGCAGGCCGTGTTCCATGCGTTTGAGGAAGCCAGGGTTGAGGGCGCGGGCTTCGGTTTCGAGCACGCCGCTGGCCACGACGATGCCGGCTTCTGCCAGGCGCCGCAGGCCTTGCCCTGCGACTTGCGGATTGGGGTCCTGCATGGCCGCGACCACCCGGGCTACGCCAGCCTTGACCAGCGCCTCTGCGCACGGCGGCGTGCGGCCATGGTGGCTGCACGGCTCCAGGGTCACGTAGGCGCAGGCACCACGGGCCAGTTCGCCGGCCTGACGCAGGGCATGCACTTCGGCATGCGGCTCGCCGGCACGCACGTGCCAGCCTTCACCGACCACCTCGCCATCGCGGACGATCACGCAACCCACTCGCGGGTTGGGGTGGGTGGTGTACACACCCTTGCGCGCCAGCTCCAGCGCGCGGGCCATGTAATGGGCGTCGAGGATCGCGGTCTGGCTGGGCATGCTCACTCTTTGGCCGGCTCGCGGGCCAGGCGGTCGATTTCTTCGCGGAATTCGTCGAGGTCCTGGAAGCGCCGGTACACCGAGGCAAAGCGGATATAAGCCACTTCGTCGAGCTTGCGCAGCTCGGCCATGACCATTTCGCCTACCACCAGGGACTTGACCTCGCGCTCGCCAGTGGCGCGCAGGCGGCTCTTGATATGCGCCAGCGCCGCTTCCAGGCGCTCGATGCTGACCGGGCGCTTCTCCAGCGCTCGCTGCATGCCGGCACGCAGCTTCTCTTCATCGAAAGGCTGGCGCGTGCCGTCTTGCTTGATCAGCCGGGGCAGCACCAGCTCGGCGGTTTCGAAGGTGGTGAAGCGCTCGCCGCAGGCGACGCATTCACGGCGGCGGCGCACCTGTTCGCCCTCGGCGACCAGACGCGAGTCGATGACCTTGGTGTCGTTGGCACCGCAAAAGGGACAGTGCATGGTGGCAGGCAACAAAAAAAGGGAGGGCCATGGTAGCGCATTGCACTGGCAAGACAAGCCAAAGGGGTTAACATCCATACAATTCTGCCCGTGAAGGACCCACCCATGCATCTTCGTGCGCTCGTCGTGCTGTGCTGCGCTTCCCTGCTCGCCGCCTGCGGCAGTGACCGCCCCAAGCCTGAAGCAGCCCCCGCACCAGCAGTGGCCAAGGTGGCGAAAAACGCCGAACCGCTTGGGCCGCTGCCGGCCTATCAGCGTGAATTGAGCGGCACCTTGCTGGAAATCCCCGCCGGCGCCGACGTCGAGCTGGCGCTGCTGGTCATCGACGACCGCGACCGCCCGCAACAGCTTTTGGCCAGCAGCAACCTGACCGGCACCGGCCAGGCCCTGCCGTATCACTTGCGTTTCAACCCCGAGGCCTTCCCGGCCGGCGCCCGCGTCGAGCTGCGCGGCCGCGCCAGCAGCTCCGGCCAGTTGATCATGCATCTGGCCCCCGTGCGGATCCTCCAGGCCCAGACCCAGGCCACCGGCCCGCTGCGCTTCGAGAAGATGCCGTAAGTGGCGCCGCTTGCCCTGCAACAGGCCCTCAGCGGCCTGATCGGTGAAGCGCGGCTGGTCGTCAGCCATCTGCCAGAGTGCGAGCTGAAGCTGTGGCTGATCGATGATCAGAACATGGACCGCGCCTTCAGCAGCGAAGAAACCCGGCGCATCCTCGAAGAACCACCGTACTGGAGCTTCTGCTGGGCCAGCGGCCTGGCCATGGCCCGCTACCTGGCGGCACACCCCGAGTGGGTCGCCGGCAAGCGCGTGCTGGACTTCGGAGCCGGCTCCGGCATCGCCGGGATCGCGGCAGCCCGGGCCGGGGCGCTGGAAGTGGTCGCCTGTGACCTTGACCCGCTGGCCTTGGAAGCCTGCCGTGCCAACGCCATGCTCAACCATGTCGAGCTGGGCTATAGCAGCGATTTTTTCGCCGAAGCCGACCGCTTCGACCTGATCCTGGTCGCCGACGTGCTCTACGACCGCGCCAACCTGCCGCTGCTCGATGCCTTCCTTGGCCGAGGCCGCCAGGCACTGGTGGCCGACTCACGTGTCCGTGATTTCAGCCACCCGCTGTACCAGCAGCTGGGCGTGCTGGACGCCTTGACCCTGCCAGACCTGGCCGAACCGCACGAATTCCGCCGGGTCAGCCTGTACCATGCCAGCCGCGAGCCTTTATAGTGGTGCCATTCACGGATTTGCGAGAGTCGCGATGAGCCAGGACACCCCATATATCTTCGATGCCACCGATGCCACCTTCCAGCAACTGGTGATCGAGAACTCCTTCCACAAGCCGGTGCTGGTGGACTTCTGGGCCGAGTGGTGCGCGCCGTGCAAGGCGCTGATGCCGCTGCTGGCAAAGATCGCCGAGGGTTACCAGGGCGAACTGCTGCTGGCCAAGATCAACTGCGACGTCGAGCAGCAGGTAGTCGCCCAATTCGGCATCCGCAGCCTGCCGACCGTGGTGCTGTTCAAGGATGGCCAGCCGGTTGACGGCTTTGCCGGTGCGCAGCCGGAGTCGGCGATCCGCGCCATGCTCGAGCCGCATGTGCAGATGCCCGCCGCACCGACCGCTTCGCCGTTGGAGCAGGCCAAGGCGCTGTTTGCCGAAAGCCGTTTTGCCGAGGCCGAGGCTGCGCTGCAAACACTGCTGGGCGAAGACAACAGCAATGCCGAGGCATTGATCCTGTATGCCCGCTGCCTGGCCGAACGTGGCGAACTGGGCGAGGCCCAAGTGGTGCTGGATGCGGTCAAGACCGACGAGCACAAGGCGGCACTGGCCGGTGCCAAGGCCCAGCTGACCTTCCTGCGCCAGGCCGCCAGCCTGCCGGAAGTTGCCGACCTGAAGAGCCGCCTGGCGCAGAACCCGCAGGATGACGAGGCGGCTTACCAGCTGAGCGTTCAGCAGTTGTCGCGCCAGCAGTACGAGGCGGCGCTGGACGGGTTGCTGAAGCTGTTCCAGCGCAATCGTGGATATGAGAACGGGTTGCCGCAGAAGGCGATGCTGCAGGTGTTCGAACTGCTGGGCAGTGATCATCCGCTGGTGAGCGTATACCGCCGTCGATTGTCTTCGGCGATGTTCTGAATTTGAAATTGCCGGGGCCGCTTTGCGGCCCTTTCGCGACACAAGGCCGCTCCTACAAGGGCACGCGGTCTCGTGTAGGAGCGGCCTTGTGTCGCGAAAGGGCTGCAGAGCAGCCCCAGAAAGGACCTCACCCCACCCAGTGATACACCGGCGCATCCACGCCACTTTCCACCTTCACCTCACTGCTGTGCCGCAAGCGCACCAGCAACCGCTTGCCCGCCGCCGTACTGCCGGCCAGCCCTTCCAGCCGATCGAGCAACTCCGGCCCGCTCATCTGCCCGGCCAGGCGCAGCACCTCACACGCCGCGTGCCACTGCCCATCATCCTGGCGCGGCGCCGCTGCCGCTGCAGCTACCGGCTCAGCCACCGGCACCTCGATCTGCCGCCCCAATTGCGCCCACTCCTGCGGCTCCAGCTCGATGGTCAGGTCCACCGGCCAGTCACCAATCTGTCCACGAATTCTCACGATGCGTTCCTTGAGCTCAAGTCAATGCAGCCATGCTACCGCAACATGAAACCTGCGCCACGCAGGCTGGCGGCGCCAAGAAAAGTTGTTATAACATAACCCAATCTTCCAGCCCGCTCCCGGAGTCGTTCATGCGTCGTCTGCTGCTCGCCCTGCCCTTCGCCCTGCTGCCCCTGGCCGTGGCCCACGCCCACGACGAACATGACCACGATCACGCCCACGGTACCCTCGGCGCCCACGAGCATGGTGTGGCCAGGCTCAACGCCGTGCTCGACGGCAACACCCTGGAACTGGAGCTGGACAGCCCGGCGATGAACCTGGTCGGCTTCGAGCACATGGCCAGCAGCGATGCCGACAAGGCCAAGGTTGCCGCGGTGCGCCAGCAGCTCGAACAACCCCTGAAGCTGTTTGCCCTGGCCTCGTCCGCCGGCTGCAAGGAAGACCAGCAAGAACTGGAAAGCCCGCTGTTCGGCGACGCGGCCAAGGCTGACGACGACGGTGACGAGCATGAGAAAGGCCACGTGCACAGCGACATCAATGCCCACTATCAGCTGACCTGCGCCACCCCGGAAAAGCTCAACCAGATCGACCTCGCCCCGCTGTACAAAGCCTTCCCGGCCACCCAGAAGATCAACGTGCAACTGATTGGCCCGAACGGCCAGAAAGGCGTCGAAACTTCGCCCGCAAAGGCCGTGGTCGCATTCTGAAATGAGCCAGGCGTTGATTGAACTGCAAGGTCTGGTGTTCGCCTGGCCCGGCCAGGCGCCGCTGCTGGATATCCCGGCATTCCGCCTGGAGGCCGGCGAAGCGCTGTTTCTCAAGGGCCCCAGCGGCAGTGGCAAGACCACCCTGCTGGGCCTGCTCGGCGGGGTCAACCGGCCGGGACAGGGGCGTATCCAGCTGCTCGGCCAGGACCTCGCCCTGCTCGGCCAGGGGGCACGTGACCGCTTCCGGGTCGACCACACTGGCTACATCTTCCAGCAGTTCAACCTGCTGCCGTTCCTCTCGGTGCGCGAGAATGTCGAGCTACCCTGCCGCTTCTCGCGCAGCCGCGCCGAACGGGCCATCCAGCGCCACGGCAGCGTCGACCAGGCCGCCAGCGAGCTGCTTGCGCACCTGGGCCTGGGGAACCCGACGCTGCTCGCACGGCGTGCCGACAGCCTGTCGATCGGCCAGCAGCAGCGCGTTGCGGCTGCTCGCGCACTGATCGGCCAGCCGGAACTGGTGATCGCCGACGAGCCGACCTCGGCACTGGATGCCGACACCCGTGAGGCCTTCATCCGCCTGCTGTTCGACGAATGCCGCGCGGCCGGTTCCAGCCTGCTGTTCGTCAGCCATGACCAGAGCCTGGCACCGCTGTTCGACCGTCACCTGTCCCTGGCCGAACTCAACCACGCCGCCAAGCCCCGGGAGGCCTGATGTACCTGCTCCGCCTAGCCCTGGCCAGCCTGGCCAACCGCCGTTTCACCGCCTTCCTCACCGCCTTCGCCATCGCCCTGTCGGTATGCCTGTTGCTGGCGGTCGAACGGGTGCGCACCGAAGCGCGCGCCAGCTTCGCCAGCACCATCAGCGGCACCGACCTGATCGTCGGTGCCCGCTCGGGGTCGGTGAACCTGCTGCTGTACTCGGTGTTCCGCATCGGCAACGCCACCAACAACATCCGCTGGGACAGCTACCAGCACTACGCCCAGGACCCACGGGTCAAGTGGGCGATCCCGATTTCGCTGGGCGATTCGCACCGTGGCTACCGGGTGATGGGGACCACCACCGATTACTTCAGCCACTACCAGTACGGCCGCAAGCAGCATCTGCAGCTGAGCCAGGGCCGTGAATTCGCCAGCGACCCGTTCGAAGTGGTACTCGGCGCCGAAGTGGCCGACGCGCTGCACTACAAGCTTGGCGACAAGCTGGTACTGGCGCACGGTGTCGCCGCGATCAGCCTGGTCAAGCATGACGACAAGCCGTTCACCGTGGTCGGCGTGCTCAAGCGCACCGGCACGCCGGTCGACCGCACCCTGCACATCAGCCTCGGCGGCATGGAGGCCATCCACATCGACTGGCACAACGGCGTGCCGGCTCGTGGTGCCGGGCGCATCAGTGCCGAACAGGCGCGGACCATGGACCTGCAGCCAGCGGCCATCACCGCGTTCATGCTCGGCCTGAACAACAAGATCGCCACCTTCAGCCTGCAGCGCGAGATCAACGAGTATCGCAACGAGCCGTTGCTGGCGATCCTGCCTGGGGTGGCCTTGCAGGAGCTGTGGAGCCTGATGGGCACTGCCGAGCAGGCGTTGTTCGTGGTCTCGTTGTTCGTGGTGCTGACCGGCCTGATCGGCATGCTCACGGCGATTCTCACCAGCCTCAACGAACGCCGCCGGGAAATGGCGATCCTGCGTTCGGTGGGCGCGCGGCCATGGCATATCGCCGGGCTGCTGGTGCTGGAAGCGTTAGCCCTGGCCGTCACCGGCATCGCAGCGGGGCTGGGTTTGCTGTACGCGGGCATCGCCCTGGCCCAGGGCTACGTTCAGGCCAACTACGGGCTGTATCTGCCTCTGGCCTTGCCCAGCGCACATGACTGGACATTGCTGGCCATCATCCTTGGCGCTGCGCTGCTGATGGGCAGCGTACCGGCCTGGCGTGCCTATCGGCAGTCGCTGGCCGATGGCCTGTCCATTCACCTCTGAGTCCGTGCAATGATCCAGCACCTCACTGCCATTTTCGCGGGTAAACCCGCTCCCACAGGGTTCTGCGCAGGCCTCAACTCTTGCAGAGGGGCCGCGAACAGGCGAGCACTGCAGATAGGGTTGATCCTGCTGCTGACAGTGTCGATGCCCTTGTGGGCCGCCGAACCCAAAGAGCTGGATTGGCCTGCGCTGATCCCCGAAGGCGCGCCGGTCATCCCGCCACAACTGGCACCGCTGCACGACATGTCGCAGTTGAGCGATGCGCTGTCGGCCGAGTCGGCCCCAGCTGCACGCCAGCAGGCACCTGATGCCCCAGTGGTGAAAAGCCTCGACGGCCAGCAGGTCAAGATCCCGGGCTACATCGTGCCGCTGGAGGTGAGCGAAGAGGGGCGCACCACAGAGTTTTTGCTGGTGCCCTACTACGGCGCCTGCATCCATGTGCCACCGCCGCCGTCGAATCAGATCGTGCATGTTTCCAGCGAAATGGGTGTGCGCGTGGAGGACCTCTATCAGCCCTACTGGATCGAGGGAAAGATGCAGGTTAGAGCCTCCAGCAGCGAATTGGCCGACGCCGGATACCAGATGGAAGCGGAGAAAATATACGCTTATGTTCTCAAGTGAGAACTGTGTCGGATTCATGACGACGCTTCTTTGAGCTGGGTCAAACATTCCGTTTAGCCAGCTCCGTACCATTGGACTACTCGATTACTCACGTCCTTTGGGAGCTTCCATGAACAAGTCCTTGCTCGGCGCCTCGCTTGTGGCCCTTGCGCTCGCCGCCCCTGTTGCCCACGCCCACCAGGCGGGTGATGTCATCGTCCGCGCCGGTGCCATCACCACTGCGCCGAACGAAAGCAGCGGCGACCTGAAATTCGACGGCAACAAGGTGTCGGGCACCAAGGCGACCCTGGACAGCGACACCCAGCTGGGCCTGACCTTCGCCTACATGCTCACCGACCACATCGGCCTGGAGCTGCTGGCCGCGACCCCGTTCAAGCACAGCGTAGGCGTCAAGGGCCTGGGCGGCGGGCTGGACGGCAAGCTGGCCGACATCAAGCAACTGCCACCGACCCTGTCCGTGCAGTACTACCCGATGGAGCCCAACTCCAAGTTCCAGCCCTACGCTGGCGTCGGCATCAACTACACCCTGTTCTTCGATGAAGACCTGACCAGCGAGCGCAAGCAACAGGGCTTCAGCAACCTCAAGCTGCAGGATTCGGTGGGTATCGCCGGCCAGTTGGGCATGGACTATATGATCACCGACAACCTGCTGGTGAACGCCTCGGTCTGGTATGTCGACATCGACACCAAGGCCAGCGTCAACGGCCCGACCGCCTTGGGCTACAGCAAGACCAAGGTCGACGTCGATGTCGACCCATGGGTGTACATGGTCGGCCTTGGCTACAAGTTCTGACCTGCACACGGCAGGGCGGCTTCGGTCGCCCTTTCTCGTTGCCCCCAAGACCAGTACCCCAGTGCCAACCCACTGATCACCATCCCCAGCCCGCATACTGCGGTCCAGCCCCAGCGCGCATACACCCAGCTCGCCAGCACCGCGCCCAGGCCGCTACCAATCGAGTAGCAACACATGTAGGCGCCGATCAAGCGGCTGGCCATCGCACCACGCCCCGCCAGCAGCAGGCTCTGGTTGGTGACATGCACCGCCTGCACGGCGAAATCCAGCATCAGCACACCCAGCACGAACAAAGTCAGCGATTGGCCGACGAAGGCCGTCGGCAGCCATGACAGCGTCAACAACGCCAGCGCCAGGCCGGTGGTGCGCTCGCCCAACCCTCGATCAGCCAGACGCCCGGCCCGCGACGCCGCCAAGGTGCCGGCGATACCTGCCAGGCCGAACAGGCCGATCTCGGTATGGCTGAGCGCAAGCGCGAGTGCACTCAGGGGCAGCACCATGGCACTCCACAGCACGCTGAACGCAGCGAAGATCAGCAGGCCGAGCAACCCACGCCGGCGCAGCAGACTGTCGTGGCGATACAAGGCGTACAAAGAGCCAATCAGTTGCAGGTAGCCAGGTCGTTGCGCGGGTAACCGACTCGCTGGCAGCCAGCGCCAGAGCACCACGGCCATCAGCATGAGCAGTGCCGCCGCCACGAAGTACACACTGCGCCATCCGGCCAGGTCGGCGAGTGCTCCGGAGACCAGACGCGCCAGCAGGATGCCCAGCACGATCCCGCTGGTGACCGTGCCCACCGCCTGGCCCTGACTGGCTGGGGTGGCGAGGGTGGCGGCGTGGGCGACCATCACCTGCACCATGACCGCCATCAGCCCGACCAGGGCCAAGGCTGCCAGCAGAACAAGCCAGTCCTGTGCGAGGCCAACACCGACCAGGGCCAAAGCGGCAACCAGCAGCTGCACCAGCAGCAGGCGCTTGCGCTCGATCAGATCGCCCAGCGGTACGATCAGGATCAGCCCAAGGGCATAACCCGCCTGGGTCGCACCGACTACCCAACCGATCTGTCGCTGCGCCACCCCCAGGTCACTGCCGATCGACTCGAGCAGAGGCTGGGCGAAATAGACCGTGGCCACTGCCATGGCGCAGGTGGCGGCAAGCAACAGGGTTATCCAGCGATTCATCGGGCTGACTCCTACGCACCTGGTTTCAAATTGAAACCACATGATGGATATTTAGCAAATGTGGTTTTAATCTGCAACCAGATGAATCATGCAGGTGCTGCCAATGCTCGATGAAGTGAATGCTCAATGCCCTGTGGCCCGGGCGCTGGAAGTGCTGGGTGACCGCTGGGCGCTGATGATCCTGCGTGATGCCTTCGATGGCCTGCGCCGTTTCAGCGAGTTCCAGAAGAACCTGGGGCTGGCGAAGAACATCCTGGCGTCACGGCTGAAATGGCTGGTGGAGAGTGGGCTGCTGGCTTTGCAGCCGGCGTCGGATGGCAGTGCCTACAAGGAATACGTGCTGACCGAGAAAGGACGCTCGGTGTTTCCGATCGTGGTGGGGTTGCGCCAGTGGGGGGAGCGGTTTCTGTTCGAGGCGGGGGAAGCGCGGTCGGAGCTGGTGGACAGTGCCAAGGGGCGGCCAGTCGGGATTCTGCAGGTGCGATCCGAGGATGGCAGGCTTCTGGCAGCGGAGGATTGCCTGCGCAAGGTTGTGCGGCATACGTGAGCTGGGGCCGCTTTGCGGCCCCAGCTATCTCAAGCCCTACCGAGCAGCTTGGCCAAGGCCTCGACCATCGGGGTCGGCTGCGGGAATGCAAAACGCGCCAGCAAGCGTTGGTTGTCCGCCCGCGAATGGCGAATATCACCGGAGCGCGCCTGGCCGTAACTGATCGCTGGCAGGCGGCCCACCACCTGCTCCAGTGCCTTGAGCATCTGGTTCAGCGAAGTGGCCTGGTTGAGGCCAACGTTCACCGCGCCCTCTTCCACCTGCGGCTGCTCCAGCGCCTGCACCATCACCTGCACCAGGTCGCCGACGTAGAGGAAGTCCCGGGTCTGCTCGCCATCACCGAACACGGTGATGGGCAAGCCTTGGGCCGCCCGCTCGCTGAAGATGCTGATCACCCCCGAATACGGCGAGGAAGGGTCCTGGCGCGGGCCGAAGATGTTGAAGAAGCGGAATATCACCGGCTCCAGGCCATGCTGACGGCGGTAGAAATCCAGGTACTGCTCGCTGGCCAGCTTGTCCACGGCATAGGGCGTCAGCGGCGCCTTGGGCGTGTCCTCGGCAATCGACTCGCCTTCACCATTGTTGCCATAAACCGCTGCGCTCGATGCAAAAAGCACGCGGCGCACGCCATGCACGCGCATGGCCTCGGCCACATTGAGGGTGCCAATGAAGTTGCTCTGGTGGGTCTTCACCGGATCTTCGACCGACGCCTGCACCGACGCCACCGCGGCTAGGTGGACCACGGCAGCGCAACCGGCGGCGGCACGCTGAACCAGCGCGGCGTCGGCCACATCGCCTTCGATCAGTTCGAGGCGCGGGTTATCCAGTTGCAGGTTATCGCGCTTGCCGGTGGAAAGGTCGTCGAGAATACGTACGGCGTAGCCCTTGGCCAGCAACGCATCGCACAGGTGGGAGCCAATGAAGCCGGCGCCGCCGGTGATCAGGATGGGGGCATCAGCCATGGCGGTAGAATCGATCCAATAGTGGCGGCAAGCCAGCGCGCCAGGCACGCGGCTTGATGCCGAAGGTGTGAAGAATTTTCTTGCAGGCCAGTACCGCGTGCTGCGGCTCCTCGCTGGCATCCGGCCGTGCGGCATGGGCCTGCGCGGTCGGGGCCTGCACGGCCAGCTGACGGTACTGCCCGGCCTCGCTGAGGATTGCCTGGCCCAGTGCCAGCGGCGTGGTCGCCTCGTTACCGGCGTAGTGGTAGGTGCCCCACAGCGGCGCGCTGCAATCGAGCTGCTTGAGCACCGACAGGATCACCCGCGCGGCGTCGTCGACCGGCGTCGGGTTGCCGCGGCGGTCATCGGCCAGCAGCAGTTCCTGGGGTTGCTCGGCGCGGGTCAGGAAGCGGCCCAAGGCACCGTCAATGCTTTCGTCCAGCAACCAGCCGAAGCGCAGCAGCACATGCTGCGGGCACGCCGCACGCACGCTCTGCTCGATACGCCACAAGGCCTGGCCCCGCTGGCCCAAGGGGACCGGTTCGTCCTTTTCGCTGTAGGCCGTGGCCCGCGAACCGTCGAACACCCGGTAGCTGGAAGGCTGTACCAGGGTGATCTGGTGGTGCTGGCACAACTCCGCCAGCCGCTCTACCGCCCGCTCCTGCTGGGCCAGGCGCTGGTCGCTGACCGACTCGGCCTGGAACCAGTCGAAGTAATAGGCCAGGTTGACCAGGGCATCGGGGCGATGATCGTCAAGCAGCTGAGTGAGGCTGGCCGGGGCCCAGCCGTTCTCCGGCGGGCGCGGTGCCAGAAATGCGATGTCCTCCTCGGCCCCGAGACGAATCAGCGCTTGCCCGAGGGCATTGCCACCACCCAACAGCATCAGGCGCATACGCATAGAGTCAGCAGATCCGAACAGGTTGATAGAAGGAAAGGAGCCATTTTGCGGTTTCCGGGCGGGGAAGTCCAACCCTAGGGTGCGCCGCTACTAATGCGCCTCGGAGCCACCACCTCGCAGGAATATTCCTACACCTTCGAGTAGCCAGGTCCTGCATCCAACATCAAAAAAAGTTGCCTAAATAGCTCCCGTATCTTTGAAAGTTTCACAGAATCCCTACAGGCAAGGACAAAACAATGGCTGCGGGCTATAGCGAAGAATTACACGATGTTGCTCACTTCAACTTCGAGCCAGATCAAGCTCGTAGACTGGATGAAGCGTGCCTTCGTGTGGCCGCTGAGGGGGGGCCTGATGCTTCAGGCACTGCAGCGTTATCCAGACACTATGCTGAGCGGCTGAAACAGGAGATCACAGCTCGACAGCAGAGACTTCTTGATGCATTCACATCCGGCCAGGTTTGCGCAATTGAGTTCTGCAACATGCTGCCATTGTCCAGTGACCCACCCCCTGATGTAATGCCGCCACATGAGAACCTCAACACTGCGCCCGCTATTATTTATCTGGCGTCCAGACATCAGATTCTGCTGAGTCTCGTCGGATACCAATCCTTCGCATTTGATACCGATAACGAGGGGAGACAAACGCGTCTTGTGGGTAACTTCAAAGGTGGTGGAAAGGTCCCGCTTGTTGAGGAAAAACAAGACCGAACGGCCGAATTGAGCTCCCATGCAGGCGTCAGCCTTGGCCCCCATACAGAACCCCCTTACAACTGTTCGGTCAAGGCTGAAGACGAACACTCACCAGCACCGAGCGCACTTATCCTGACCGCAAGATGGAACCCTCAGCGCGAGCCGACACGGTTAACACCCATGCGCGGAGCCATCAGAAGACTGAACGGGATCGAGGCACTTGCGCTCACATCACGCTCGTTTCGCTTCAGCCGAAGCGAATGCTTCATCAAGGACGACAGCCCGCCTCCTCGTGCAAGTTCCATATTGCAGTTCGACAGAATGGAAGGGTTTGCCTTGCGCTACAGCACTTACCGCTACTCGTTGGACTCAGAGGCTTCAATCCCTGCGCAGCACGCACTTAAGGCATTAGCGGGATTAGTCAGCGAAATAGAAGCCAAAGTATTTGTGCTGGACTCAAGCTCAGCGCTTTTGATCAACAACAGCCAGGCCCTGCATTCTCGGGACACCATTCTTGATAACAGGAGGCTTCTGGTTCGGCTGTTTGCATATGCACCTCACGCGGAGCCTCTGGTACTTCAATCAGACCCACTCGTCGTTCGCGGATAAGACGGAATAACAAATATGGAAATCGAAACTTCAACTTTGTTGATCCTTGCCGCCACTGCATTGCTGGCAGGCTTCTTCGACGCCATCGCAGGCGGCGGTGGTTTACTCACGCTTCCGGCGTTATTCATTGCTGGAGTCGATCCGCTGGCGGCAATGGCTACCAACAAGTTCCAGGCCTCCTCGGCCAGTTCTTCAGCAGTCTGGGCGTTCGCGCGCAAGCGAATGATCCAATGGCGAACAGACTGGCCAATGGCTTTGCTGTCATTCGCAGGTGGTGTTGCAGGCGCCTTGTCGATCAGCTTGCTCGACAGAGCGGTCCTGGAAGCAATTGTGCCGCTCTTGCTGATAGCGGTCGCTGCTTATTTTGCACTCAGCCCCAAGCTTGAGAACCAGGACCGTAAGCGGCGGCTGTCGTATTTGTGCTTCGCGCTCGTGGTAGCGCCAGGCATTGGTTTCTATGACGGTATTTTTGGCCCGGGTACCGGTTCATTCTTCATGGTCGCCTTCACGTTGCTGCTGGGGCAGCACCTCATGCAGGCAATCTGCAGCAGCAAACTGCTCAATGCATCCTGCAACCTTGGAGCGTTGTCAGTATTTGCCTTCGGTGGGGCCATCATTTGGCCTTTGGCGCTGGCCATGGCAGCCTGCGCCATCCTCGGTGCTCAACTCGGCGCTCGTTGCGCCCTCTACTTCGGGCCGCAACTGATCAAACCACTGTTGATCACGGTGTGTTGCCTGATGGCGACGAAGTTGCTGCTGGGTGACGGTCATCCGGTAGGTGAATGGCTGCGCGCTTACACAGTGCTGCACTAAATATTTCACTCAATCTCGAACAAGCTGTTACGCAACGGCCCAACACTCAACCGCTCACGCACATCGTCATCGATCCGTGGATCATCCGGCTGGTACAACCTCACCTGCCGATAGGCATTGATGCGGTTGATCTCCTCCCCCAGGTACTCCCACACCACGCGGGTGCAGGCCGGGTTGCGCCGATCGCCGCTGGAGACCCCGGCCTTCAGGCCGTTCAGGCGCGTGATGCGGCTCTTGAAGCTGGGGATCAGGATGGTCTGGCTCATCTCGTTGAAGGTCAACGATTCGTAGTCGACCAGGAACATACGGTCCTGCAACTGGAACGCCGCCCCCAGGTAGCGGCAACGCACCTCGGCATGTGGGTCGGTGGCACTGGAGCGCTCCTGGCGTTCCTGGCGCTCGAACAAATAGCGGCCACGCTCCTCCCACAGGTGCACCAACGACACCAGGATGGTGCCCGGGACGGACATGCAGTTGGAGTATTCCAGGTAGTAGCCGCAATAACGCGACAGATTACCCGCGTGATCGTGCAGCGGGCGGAACAGTTCGCTGATCGGGTCACCGCTCTGCTCGGCCGGTGTCGATGCACGGGCACCGATAAGGCGGCTGAACTGCTCAGGCGGCAAGTTCAACTCGTAATCTTCAACGCCGAAGAAATCACCGATGCGCTTGAGGTTGTAAGCCGTCGGACGGCTCTGCCCGCTCAGGTACTTGTTGAATTGCGCGCGGTTTATCGACAGCTGGCGGCAAACTTCGGAGATAGAGCGGTAATGGCTGCACGCCAGTTTGAGGTTGGTAGCGAAATGATCGCTCATGCTTAGGGGCTCGGGTGACGCGATTGACGCCAGTGTAGCATCAAGTCGCACCAAATTAGAGCAACCCGCGAAATTGTAACCACCTTTGTCATGGCCAACCATGCGCGCCAACGAACAGCGATACGCCTGCCGTCCGCTGTTCATTCCATGCGAAGAATAAGAATCGAGGTCATTTTCCAATGCTCGAAGCACTCAACGATTTCCTTTCGGGGAAACTCCTCATCGTGCTGATCGTCGGTCTCGGCGGTTACTTCACCATCCGTTCGCGGTTCGTCCAGTTCCGCCACTTCGGCCACATGTTTGCTGTATTCAAGGAATCGCTGCGTGGCCAGGCAGGCCAGCTGAGCTCCTTCCAGGCCCTGATGCTGAGCCTCGCCGGCCGCGTTGGCGCCGGTAACATCGCCGGTGTCGGTATCGCCGTGACTCTGGGTGGCCCAGGCGCGGTGTTCTGGATGTGGGTCACTGCCTTGGTCGGCATGGCCAGCAGTTTCTTCGAATGCACCCTGGCCCAGGTCTACAAGCGCGCTGACGGCGACGGCCTGTACCGTGGCGGCCCGGCCTACTACATCCAGCACGGCCTGAAGCTCAAGAGCATGGCCATCTTGTTCTCGATCCTGCTGCTGGTCACCTATGGCTTCGCCTTCATCGGCCTGCAGTCGTATACCGTGACCCACTCGCTGCAGAATGCCTTTGCCTTTGACCCCAAGCACACCGGCATCGTCCTTGCCGTGCTGCTGGCCATCACCTTCATCGGTGGCATCAAGCGCATTGCCGCAGTGTCCGACCTGCTGGTACCGGTCAAGACCCTGGCCTACATCGGCGTGACCCTGTACGTGATCGGCACCCAGATCGAACACGTGCCCGCCATGCTGGAAACCATCTTCAAGAGCGCATTCGGCCTTGACCCGGCGTTCGGTGGCCTGCTCGGCAGCGCCATCGTCATGGGCGTCAAGCGTGGCGTGTTCGCCAACGAAGCGGGCCTGGGCAGTGCACCAAACGTGGCTGCCGTGGCCGCTGTGAAACACCCGGGCGCCCAGGGCGTGGTCCAGGCGTTCAGCGTGTTCCTCGACACCTTCGTCATCTGCACCTGCACCGCGCTGCTGATCCTGCTGTCGGGCTTCTACACCCCGGGCTTCGAAGGTGACGGCATCGTCCTGACCCAGAACTCGCTGGCCGCCGTGGTCGGCGACTGGGGCCGCCTGTTCGTCAGCGTGGCACTGTCGCTGTTCGTGTTCACCTGCATCCTCTACAACTACTACCTGGGTGAAAACAGCCTGCAGTTCCTCAGCCGCAACCGCGTAGTGCTGCTGGTATTCCGCGCTCTGGTACTGGCGCTGGTGGTATGGGGTTCGATGCAGGACCTGTCGACCGTATTCGCCTTCGCCGACATCACCATGACCTGCCTGGCCTTCGTCAACCTGGTGGCCCTGGCGCTGCTGTTCAAAGTCGGCCTGCGGGTAATGCGCGACTACGACGAACAGCGCAAGGCCGGCATCCAGCAGCCGGTGTTCGATTCGTCGAAATTCGCCGACCTGGATTTGGACCGTAACGCCTGGCCTGCCAATCCGCAGGCGGAAACCGCCACTGACGCGGCCGCTGGCCAAGTTCAGACGCAGCGCTGATATCCTCCCCTGCCTGGCCGCCCCGTCCGTGGGCGGCTGCTTCACCTCCGCTCACCGCTACGGATGCTTTCCATGCGTGCTGTCAAGAATCTTCTCGTGCTCTACACCGGTGGCACCATCGGCATGCTCGAAACCGCCGAAGGCCTTGCGCCGGCTGGCGGTTTCGACACGCGGATGCGCGAACACCTGGCCCAGTTGCCCGACGCGCCCCAGGTGCAATGGACACTGCAGGAAATGAACCCGCTGCTCGATAGCGCCAACATGCAGCAGCACAACTGGCTGGCGATGCGCGATGCTATCGTCTCGGCGGTGGACGCCGGCCATGACGGTGTGCTGCTGCTGCACGGTACCGACAGCCTGGCCTATAGCGCCGCAGCGCTGTCGTTCCTGTTGCTGGGCCTGCCGGTGCCGGTACTGCTGACCGGCTCGATGTTGCCGGCTGGCGCGCCGGGCAGCGATGCATGGGGCAACCTGTGCGGGGCCTTGCGCCTGCTCGAACAGGGCCTGGAGGCTGGCGTGCAGCTGTACTTCCATGGCCAGCTGCTGCATGGCTGCCGGGCTTCGAAGCTGCGCAGCGAGGCCTTCGACGCCTTCGCTGCACTGCCGCGCCACCGTGAAGGCGAGCGTGCCGCCGAATTGCCTGCCGCCCTGAACTATCGCCAGCAGCGTCAGCCGGTCAACCTGGCGGTGATGCCGGTGTACCCGGGCCTGCAAGCCGGGCATCTGAAGGGCTTGCTCGACAGCGGCGTGCAAGGGTTACTGCTGGAATGCTATGGCAGTGGCACCGGCCCGTCGGATGATCAGGCGCTGCTGGAAGTGCTGCGTGCAGCGCGCCAGCGTGGTGTGCTGCTGGCAGCCATCAGCCAGTGCCCCGAAGGTTCGGTCGTGTTCGATACCTATGCGGCAGGCAACCGCCTGCGCGCGGCTGGACTGGTCAGCGCTGGCGGCATGACCCGCGAAGCGGCGCTGGGCAAGATGTTTGCGCTACTGGGTGCGGGGCTGGATGTAGACGCGGTGGAGCAATGGTTCGCGCTGGACCTTTGCGGCGAGCGGGCCTGAAAGCGGAAAATGGCGGAAGGCAGCGGGAGTCGAACCTGCCCGGGAACGGCTGCCGTCCCCAACCGGGTTTGAAGCCCGGCCGCGCCACCGGGCGCGATTGCCTTCCTTGAACTCAGTGCCTGGCCTGCTGCTGGGCCAGGGCACTGTCGGCGCGGATGTAGCGCTGGTCAGCCACCCGACGGGTCAGCCCGATACGGTCGAAGTATTCGAGAATCTGCACACTGCGCTTGCGACCGATGCCCAACATATCGCGAAACGCAGCAACCTGCACTACTGGCGTGTCGTTAGCCTGCCGCAGCAGCAGCTCTGCCATGCGCCTTAGCGTTACCTCAGGATAGAACAGGTCGCGCACCACCTGATGTACCAGGCCCAGCCGGGCCAGCTTGCGCAGCAACAGGCGCACATCCGCCTCCGCGCAATGTTCTTCGGCGGCCAGCGTCCGGACCCAAGGTGGGTCATATTCCCCTGCGAGCAACTTCGGCTGCAGCCGCTCCCATAGCGCGCTGTCGACGGCGCTCAACTGCACCTTGTGATCAGGCAAATGCAGCCACGGACCGCTGCTGGCGATCATTTCGTCATTGAGCAGCTCATCGAGCAAGCTGACAAACGCCGGGCGCTCAAGCGGCAAGGCAGCGAAGCGGCGCAGGCGGTCGCGGTCCGGGCCGAGCTGGTCAGGCTCCTGCTCATGGAAGCGCGCCAGTTGCTCCAGCACCTGCTGCCTCAGCGCTTGCCATTGGCCTTGGGCAAACAGCAGCGGGCCTTGGCGCGTGGCTACCACCAACACATCATTGGGCAACAGCCAGGTATCGCGCTGGCGATTGAACTGGCGCTCCAGGCGCTGCGGGTCGAGCCCCCCAAGCGCACTGGCGAGCAAGGCCGGCAGTGCCTCCTCCAGGCCATCGGCATCACGCAGCACCTGCAGTTGGCGCAGGCGTTGTTCACTGCGGCGCTGCCGACTGGGCGCGAACGGGTCGAGCACCTTGCCGCCGCCCAGGGTGCGCTGGGCACGCTGGTCGCGCAGCACCAGGCGGTCTCCATGTACCGCCTGCAACGGTGCGTTGAGCAGCAGCTGGGCAAACATGCGCTGGCCAGCGGCCAAGGTTTCACCTTCGAGCAAGGCCACCCGTGCCGTCACATCCTGAGTACCAAGGTGCACATGTACCGCACTGAAATGCTCGAACAGGCGGGTTTCACCGGGGAGCAGGCAAAGTTCGATATCGACTCGCACGCTGGGCGCATGCAGCCATTCCGGCACCAGCCAGTCGCCTCGGTGCACGTGCTCTACCGCGAGGCGCTCGGCGCTAATGTTCAACGCCACCCGCTGGCCGGCCTCGGCTACCAACGCCACCTGGTTCTGCGCGTGCAAGCCACGCACCCGTACCGGCTTGCCGGCCTTGCCCAGCAGCAACGTGTCGCCGGCACTGACACGCCCGGCCAGTGCCGTGCCGGTCACCACCACCCCGGCGCCGGTCACGGCGAAGGCGCGATCGACGGCCAGGCGAAAGCCCCCGCGTGCGCTGCGCTGACGCACCCGCACCTCGGCCTCTAGCAAGGCCCGACGCAACACCTCGATACCCTGCCCGGTGATGCTCGACACGGGGAACTGCCGTGCCTTGGCATAAGGCCCCGCTGCCAGCAACTCCCTGATCTGCGCCTGCACCTCTGCCAAACGAGCGGGTTCGACCCGGTCACATTTGCTGATCACCACCAGCGCCTGGGGAATCCCCAGCAGCTCGATGATCGCCAGGTGCTCACGGGTCTGTGGCATCACCCCATCGTCGGCGGCCACCACCAGCAGCACCAGGTCGATGCCATGGGCGCCGGCCAGCATGTTGTGAATGAACCGCTCATGGCCCGGCACATCGATGAAGCCGGTCAAGGCAGCCCCCTCGGCCAGCGCCGCGTAGCGGTAGCCGAGGTCAATGGTCATGCCACGCGCGCGCTCTTCCTGGCGTTGGTCCCCGGCCTGGCCGGTGAGGGCCTGAAGCAGCGCAGTCTTGCCGTGGTCGATGTGGCCGGCGGTGCCGACGATCATTGCACGGGCCCAAGTTGCAGGGCCGGCAACTGCGCCAGCCATTGGGCTTCATCGTCGAGCTGGCGCAGGTCGAGCCACAGGGCGTCGCCAGCGATGCGCCCAAGCACCGGTACCGGCAGGTCGCGCAAGGCACGCTCCAGCACATGCAGGCTGCGCCCGCGCAGCTTCTTCGACACCAGCGGGCGCAGGCACAGCGCCGCACTGGGCAGCCGCGCCACTGGCTGGCTACCGCTGCCGATCATGCCCAGCGCCGGCTCGACGCCGACTTGCCATTGCTCACCAAGGTGCGCCTTGAGCTCGGGAGCCAGGCGTTCGGCCTGGGCCTGGATCTCGGCCTGGCCGCGGGTCAGCAGGCGCAGGCTCGGCAAGCGTTCGGCCAGGCGGTCGGGGTTGCGGTATAGCGCCAGCACCGCCTCGAGTGCGGCGAGGGTGATCTTGTCGACCCGCAGTGCGCGCTTGAGCGGGTTCTTCTTGATCCTGGCGATCAGGGCTTTGCTACCGACGATGATCCCGGCCTGGGGGCCGCCCAGCAGCTTGTCGCCACTGAACGTGACGATATCGGCGCCATCGGCCAAGGCCTGGCGCACCGTCGGTTCGGCGGGCAGGCCCCAGCGCGTGAGGTCAAGCAGGCTGCCGCTACCGAGGTCTTCGAGCAGTGGCAAGTCATGCTGGTGAGCGATACGCGCCAGGTCGGCAGTCGGTACCTGATGGGTGAAGCCCTGAATGCTGTAGTTGCTGCAGTGCACGCGCATCAGCAGGCTGGTGCGCGGGCCGATGGCGGCTTCATAGTCACGGGCGTGGGTGCGGTTGGTGGTGCCGACTTCGTGAAGCTTCACCCCGGCTCTTGCCATGATGTCGGGAATGCGGAAGGCACCGCCAATCTCGATCAGTTCGCCCCGGCTGATGATGCCTTCCTTGCGCGCGCCCAGGCTGTTGAGCGCCAGCAGCACGGCGGCGGCATTGTTGTTGACCACGGTGACGGCCTCGGCGCCGGTCAGCTCGCGAATCAGGCCTTCGATCAGGTCATCACGGTCGCCGCGCTTGCCGGTGGCCAGGTCGAACTCCAGGTTGAGGGGATAGCGGGCGGCGGTCTGCATGGCCTCGATGGCCTCCTCGGGCAGCAGCGCGCGACCCAGGTTGGTGTGCAGCACGGTGCCGGTGAGGTTGAACACGCGGCGGACCTGGCTGCGTTGCTGGATCGAGAGGCGTTCGCCAGCACGACCGAGGAGGATTTCAGGGGCCAGTTCGGCACTGCTGAGTTCGCCGTTGCGGGCAGGGTCACGCAGGTCGTCGAGCAGCTGGCGCAAGGTGCTCAGGACGGCGTCGCGGCCGTGACGGTCGATCAGCGGGAGGCAGGCCGGGTGGCGCAGGAGGGTATCGATGGAGGGCAGGCGCAGGGTGTCGCTGGCTAGGCTGGAGGGCATGCAGAGTACTACCTTGGACGGGTCCGTTGTCTTTGATGGCCTCTTCGCGGGTAAACCCGCTCCCACAGGTATAGCGCCAACCTTCAGAAGTGCGCTGTAACTGTGGGAGCGGGTTTACCCGCGAAGCAGGCAACTCGGTATTACAGTGTAGACACTCAGCCACTACCCGGCGCGAGCATCAGGTTGGGTGCCAGGCGATGGAAGCCCTCCTCGTCCAGCCTGATATCCAGCGCCAGGCTGGCCAGGTCATCAGCCAGTGGCTCGGCCGCCGCATCGTTTTCCAGATAATGCTGCTTCAGGTAGCTGGAGCATTCCGGGCAGCATTCGGCCCGTAGCGGCGCCTTGCCCGGCGCATGGCGATCGTCTTCGAGACTGGTGTAACGCAAGTCCTTGCTTGATTCGCAATAGACGCACTTGACCCGCACCACATGCCACTCACAGGCACACAACGAACATGCCAGGTAACGCAGGCCGTTGTGCTTGCCACGGTTGCGCACCACCCCGGCCATTGCCGGCGAACCGCAGGCCGGGCACTGCGCCAGGCTACCGGCGGGCTTCAGTTCCGGTGCTGGCAGGGCCAGCAACCAGCTCGACCAGGCTGCCTGCAAGGCGGCGCCAATGAACGGTACCAACGCCGCCGGCAGCGCATCGTACTGGCCGGCCAGCAAAGCGATCCCCCAGCTCTTGCGCTGGCTGTCGTCACTGTCGCGCAGGGCCTGTAGCGCTTCGCCCAGCGCGCCACTGGCCTCGCTATCGAAGTGCAAGAGCAAGGCCTGCAACCAGACCAGCCACGGCCCCTCCCGTACCAGACCGTCGGCTGCCAACGGCGGCAGCCCATGACTTATGCACAGGCGATGACGCTCCTCGGCCACCGGCAAACTACCGGGAGGGTTATCCACAAGCTGCTGCTGGACGCGGCATAGTTGAGCGATCAGCAGCAGGTAATCGCCAAGGGCATTGCCCTCAGCCAAGTGCTCCAGGCGCGCTGCGCGCAGTGCAAACAGATTGGCAGGCGGCAGGTGCAGAAACGGCGGCATCACTGCCGACGCTTCGATCTGCCCCGGTTCGAGTATCGTGCTCAAGCGCTCATCCTTCTTTCCGTCCGTGATTGCCCGGCGTCTTGTCGCCGGTCACTTCGCGGTACCACAACTCATGGTGCTTGCGTGCCCAGGCGCGGCTGACCCCGCCATGCAGCATGGCGCCGATCGAGCCCTTGATCCAGATACCGGCGTAGATGTGCACGATAATGCTGAGGATCAGCACGAACGCCGCCAGCGCATGGGCCAGCGCCGACAGGCGAATGACCTCGATACCGAACAGCTGGCTGAAATACGCGCGCCAGATCACTACGCCGCTGAGCAACAACACCAGCATGCACACCAGCAGGGTCCAGAACAGCAGCTTCTGCCCGGCGTTGTACTTGCCGATCGGTGGCACTCCCTCCTCCTGGTTCAGCATCACCCGGTCCACGCGGCGCAGCCACAGGCGGTCGTTGGCGGTGATGAAGTTGGCGCGCCAGAAACGGAACACCAAGCCGAGGAAGAACACGAACATCGCCACGCCCAGGAAGGGGTGCAGAATGCGCGTCCATGGTCCGCCGCCAAACAGATGGCTGAGCCAGAACAGTGCCGGATGGAACAGCGCCAGCCCGGAAAGACCTGCCGTCATGAACAGGATGGCGACGATCCAGTGGTTGGTCCGCTCATTGGCGTTGTAGCGCAGGATGGGTTTGTCGTCGTTCATGGCCGCTGCTCCCCTTGCCCACCGGGCTTGGTCGGGTCATAGACATGCACCGCAGGGTCCACCTGATGCACGCTGTTGTCCGGTGGCACCGGGTGTTCGTCCTCCTCGACCCGCTGTGGCCCCACCCGCACGTAGTGGAAGAACCCGGCCAGCACCGCCGCGCCCATGGCCAACAGCGCCAGCGGTTTGGTGAAGCCCTTCCACAAGCCCACCAGCGGGCTGATCACCGGTTGGTCCGGCAGGCCGGCGTACAGCTTCGGTGTGTCGGCGTGGTGCAGCACATACATCACGTGGGTGCCGCCGACACCGTCCGGGTCGTACAGCCCGGCCTGCTCGAAGCCGCGGGACTTGAGGTCGACGATACGCTCGGCGGCATGCACCTTCATCTCCTCCTTGGTACCGAACACGATCGCCCCGGTCGGGCAGGTCTTCACACAGGCCGGCTCCAGGCCCACGGTCACGCGGTCGGAACACAAGGTGCACTTGTAAGCCTTGTGATCCTTCTGCGAGATGCGCGGGATGTTGAACGGGCAGCCGGTGATGCAGTAGCCGCAGCCGATGCAGTGGTCCTGGTTGAAGTCGACGATGCCGTTGGCGTGCTTGATGATCGCGCCCGGGCTTGGGCAGGCCTTCAGGCAGCCCGGCTCGGCGCAGTGCATGCAGCCGTCCTTGCGAATCAGCCACTCCAGGTTGCCGTCGTCGCGCTCGTGCTCGGTGAAGCGCATCAGGGTCCAGGTTTCAGCGGTGAGGTCCTGGGGATTGTCATAGGTGCCGTGGTTGTGGCCGACCTCGTCACGCAGTTCGTTCCATTCCGAGCACGCCACCTGGCAGGCCTTGCAACCGATGCACTTGGTGGTGTCGATCAGTTTGGCGACCTCGTCCAGCTGGCGTACCGAAGGCGGAACGGTGGTGGTGGCCGAGCGGGCGATGATGTCTTGGCTGGCCATCAGAGTTTCTCCACTTTGACGAGGAACGACTTGGACTCTGGCGTCTGGGTGTTGCCGTCACCGAGGAACGGCACCAAGGTGTTGGTCAGGTAGCCATGCCGCGTGGTCCCGGTGAAGCCCCAGTGCAGCGGTATGCCGATCTGGTGCACCGTCTGGTTGTTGACCTGCAGCGGGCGAATCCGCTTGGTCACCACCGCCACCGCATCGATGTGACCACGCTTGCTCGACACCCGCACCCGGTCACCGGCCTTGATGCCTTTTTCGTTGGCCAGCACCTCGCCGATCTCGACGAACTGCTCGGGCTGGGCGATGGCATTGAGGCGGCAGTGCTTGCTCCAGAAGTGGAAGTGCTCGGTCAACCGGTAAGTGGTCGCCGCATATGGAAACTCTTCGTGCTTGCCAAGGGTGTCCCACACGGAATCGAAGATCCGCCCGGCCGGGTTGCTGGTGGCCTTCTTGTTCTGCGGGTGCAGCGGGTTGATGCCAATCGGCGTCTCGAACGGCTCGTAGTGCTCGGGGAACGGGCCTTCGGCCATCTTGTCGATGGCGAAGAACCGCGCCACACCTTCGGGGTTCATGATGAACGGGTTCATCCCTGCCTCAGGTGGCGAGTCGACCTTGAAGTCGGGCACGTCGGTGCCGGTCCAGGCCTTGCCGTTCCACCACACCAGGCGCTTCTTCTCTGGGTCCCACGGCTTGCCTTGGGGGTCGCTGGACGCGCGGTTGTAGAGGATGCGGCGATTGGCCGGCCAGGCCCAGGCCCAGTTCTGCACCTGGTGCATGCCGTACGGGTCGCTGTTGTCGCGGCGGGCCATCTGGTTGCCTTGCTCGGTCCAGCAGCCGGCGAAAATCCAGCAGCCGGAGGCGGTACTGCCGTCATCCTTGAGCTGGCCGAAGCCGGACAGTTGCTGGCCAGCCTTGATGACTGCGCCGGTCGGGTCGGTGACATCGGCCACTGCCCAGCCGTTCATCTCCTTGGCCAGCTCCTCGGGTGATGGCTCTGCGGGGATCTTGTACGGCCAGTGAATGTTCATCATGGCGTCTGGATAGGCCCCGCCCTCGGCCTGGTAACGCTGGCGCAGGCGAATGAACAACTCGCTCATGATCTGCACGTCGGTGCGGGTCTCGCCCGGGCCGTCGGCGCCCTTCCAGTGCCACTGCAGCCAGCGGCTGCTGTTGACCAGCGAGCCATCCTCCTCGGCGAAACAGGTGGTGGGCAGGCGGATCACCTCGGTCTGGATATTGGCCGTGTCGACATCGTTGAACGGCCCAGCATTGCGCCAGAACTCCGAGGTTTCGGTGGCCAGCGGATCCATGATCACCAGCCACTTGAGCTTGCCGAGCGCCGCGGTGACGCGATTCTTGTCCGGCAGCGCGGCGATCGGGTTGAAGCCCTGGCACATGTAGCCATTGACCTTGCCCTGGCTCATCATTTCGAACATGCGCAGCACGTCGTACGCCGGCACATCGAGCTTGGGTAGCCAGTCATAGCCCCAGTTGTTTTCGGCCGTCGCGTTCGGCCCGTACCAGGCCTTCATCAGGCTGACGTGGAACTTGCCGTAGTTCTGCCAGTACGACAGCTGCCCCGGGCGCAGCGGTTTGGAAGCGCGCTTGTCGATATAGGCGGCGTAGTCCTGCTCGGCGTCGCCAGCCAGGGTCAGGTAGCCCGGCAATGAGTTGGACAGCAGGCCGAGGTCGGTCAGGCCCTGGATGTTGGAGTGCCCGCGCAGGGCGTTGACCCCGCCGCCCGGCATGCCGACGTTGCCCAGCAGCAGCTGGACCATGGCCGCACTGCGGATGATCTGCGCGCCGATGGAGTGCTGCGTCCAGCCGAGTGCGTAGAGGATCGTCATGGTCTTGCCCGGTACCGAGCAGGTGGCGATCTCTTCCCAGATCTTCATCATGGCGTCCTGCGGCATGCCGCAGGTCATGCTGGCCAGCTCCGGGGTGTAGCGGCTGTAGTGCTGCTTCATCAACTGGAACACGCAGCGCGGGTGCTGCAGGGTCGGGTCGACCTTGGCGAAGCCGTCCTCGCCCAGCTCATAGCCCCAGCCGGATTTGTCCGCATACACGCGCTTGGCCTCGTCGTAGCCGCTGAACAGCCCGTCCTCGAAGCCATAGGTCTCTTTGACGATGAACGACACGTCGGTGTAGTTGCGCACGTACTCGTGCTGGATCTTGTCATTGCTCAGCAGGTAGTTGATCAGCCCGCCCATGAAGGCGATGTCGGTACCGGTACGGATCGGCGCGTAGTAGTCCGCCACCGAAGCGGTACGGGTAAACCGCGGGTCGACCACGATCAGCCGCGCCTGGTTGTGCGCCTTGGCTTCGGTCACCCATTTGAAGCCGCATGGATGCGCTTCTGCTGCGTTGCCACCCATCACCAGGACCAGATTCGCGTTGGCGATATCGGACCAATGGTTGGTCATGGCGCCACGGCCGTACGTCGGGGCAAGACTTGCCACCGTCGGGCCATGTCAGACACGTGCCTGGTTATCGAACCCCAGCATGCCTGTTGCGCGGACGACCTTGTGGGTCAGGTAACCCGCCTCGCTGGAGGCGGCGGAGGCAGCGAGGAAACCGGTGGTGAGCCAGCGGTTTACCGTTTGCCCCTGGGCATTCTTCTCGATGAAGTTGGCGTCGCGGTCTTTCTTCATCAGGTCGGCGACGCGGTCGAGCGCCTCGTCCCAACTGACCCGCACCCACTCCTTGCTGCCCGGCTTGCGCACCTCGGGGTACTTGAGGCGGCTGGGGCTGTGGATAAAGTCGAGCAGCCCGGCACCTTTGGGGCACAGGGTGCCACGGTTGACCGGGTGATCGGCGTCGCCTTCGATGTGGATGATGTTCTGCTTGACGTTCTTGCCCGCATCGCCCTGGCTGTACATGATCAGGCCGCAGCCGACCGAGCAGTAGGGGCAGGTGTTGCGGGTTTCTTTCGTGTGCGCCAGCTTGAAGTGACGCACCTGCTCGGCGAAGGCCGGCGTAGGGGACATGCCCAACGCCGCCAGGCTCGAGCCTCCAAGGCCGACAGCGGCGACCTTGAAGAACTGCCGACGGTTGAGATCCATCGTGCACTCCTGATCAGGTTCGGACGCACGGAACATGGCCGGCGCCTCTTGGTAGTCACGGTGGCGGCTAATTGATGGCCGCCAATGGATAAGACTAGTCAAGAAACGAGAACGTGCGATGACATGGGTCATCGCATAAGCCAATCAACAGTGCGGCAGGTTACGCGCCACATTGAGTGCCGCACTGCTCTGGGCCACCGGCATGATCTCGACGGTATTGATGTTCACATGCCCCGGTTGCTCGGCAATCCACGCCACTGTGGCGGCGATGTCCTCCGGCAAGATGGCCTCCACGTCACGATAGAGCGCTTGCACGGCATCCAGGTCGCCGTTCAGGCGCACCACCGAAAAGTCGGTGCCCGAGCACAACCCCGGTTCGATATTGCTCACCCGCACGCGGGTGCCGGCCAGGTCGGCGCGCAGGTTGAGGCTGAACTGGCGGACAAACGCCTTGCTGGCGCCATACACGTTGCCGCCCGGGTACGGATAAGTGCCGGCAATGGACCCCATGTTGATGATCATCCCGCTGTCGGCCTCCACCATCTGCGGCAGGACCTTGTGGGTCACCATCGCCAGGCCGGTGACGTTGGTGTCGATCATCTGCTGCCAGTTCTCGCTGCTGCTGGCCTGGGCGCGGTCGACACCCAGCGCCAGCCCGGCATTGTTCACCAGCAGGTCGATTTGCAGCGAGGCGTCGCGGACTTGTTCGAACGCCGACTCGATCGACCGCGGATCGGTGACATCCAGCGCCAGAGCAATGAAATTGTCGCCCAGCTCGGCCTCCAGCACTTGCAGCTTGTCCATGCGCCGGGCGGCGCCGATCACACGGTAGCCCTTGCCGATCAGGGTGCGGCAGATGGCCCGGCCAAAGCCCGAAGAAGCGCCGGTGACGAATGCAGTTTTCATCAGTTATCTCCTTTGAAAGGGGTCAGGCCAGGTACTTCACGCCCAGGCTGGTAAACAGGCAGAGCATCGAGAACACCAACGCCTTGCGTACCACTTCATTGCCTTTGCGCAGGGCCAGGGCGCTGCCCAGGTGGTTGCCGAGGATGTTGCAGGCCACCAGCGGTAGCGCCAGCAGGTAGACGACCTTGCCCGCCATGACGAACGCCACCAGTGCGCCGATGTTGGAGGCGAAGTTGAAGGTCTTGGAGTTGGCGGAGCTGGAGACCAGGTCCATGCGCAGCAGGTAGTGGAACGCGATGATGAACATGCTGCCGGTGCCGGGGCCGAAGAAGCCGTCGTAGAAGCCGATGGCCAGGCAGGTCAGCGGAACCACGGTGAACAGCATGCGTGGCGACAGTTCGCGCTCCTCCACCGGACGGTCCTTGGGGGTGAGGAAGATGAGGATGCCGAACGGAATCAGCGCCAGGATGATCTTGCCCACGGTTTCCTGGGGGATCGACACGATCAGGTGCGCGCCCAGGTAAGCCCCGAGCAATGAAAACGGCACACCGATCAGCGCCACTTGCCAGACCATCTTGCTGTTGACCAGGAAGTTGCGGATGGCCGCGAGGGTGCCCAGGGTGCTCACCAGCTTCTCTTGCCCCAGGGCAACCTGCGGCGGCATGCCCACCAGCAGAAAGCCCGGCACCAGAAACAGCCCGCCACCCCCGGCGATGCTGTCGACAAAGCCTGCAACGAATGCGATGGCGCCCAGCATCAGGATCGCCAACAACCAGTGTTCCGCCCAGAAGGCGCCTAACAGTTCCATATCGGTACGTCCGTCGAGTCAGTAAAAGAGAATCAGGAGAGCACTTCGTAAAGGTGATCGGCCCGGGCGAAATGCACGCGGTTCAGGTCGTTGACCGCGAACAGCCGCAGCAGCCAGCGGTCGGCGCCATCGTTCTGTGGCTCGAAACCATCGCGGGCATGCAGCACACGCTGGTTCTTGAAGACCATGAAGTCGCCCGGCAGCAGCAGGTGGGGTTCGTCGAAGCGACGGGTTTCCAGCACGCTGCGCAGGCTGGCCAGTGCCTGCTCGGCCCGCAGGTTGAGGCCGTGGGTGTTTTCGCTGTCGAAACGGCACAACCATTCACCGGCATGGCCGCGCACCAGTACAGGGAGTTCGGCCGTGCAACGGCGGTTGCCGCTAAAGGAGTCGGGGCGGCGGATCTCGAACTGAGGCAGGCACAGTTCGCGTACGGTGGCCGCGGGCAGTGCCGCCACCACGGCATCGAGGCTCACCAGTGTGGTGCTGATGCGCGGGTCGCAGCGCATGCCGAAGAACGACAGGTATTCCGGGCAGCAGGACGTGTCGCCGAGCGGCTCGGATGACAGTGGCAGGTCCGGGTTGTCCACATGATAGGAGAAGCGCAGCTTCGAGCCATGGGAGCTCTTGTGGCTGGAAGAATGACGCGAAGGAATGACATGGCGGAACAGCCGACCATCGTTCTCACCCTCGTAGACCACCGGGTTGATCCCCATCAGGCTCTGCATGGTCAGGCTGACCAGGCAGGCAACCGGCGTGCTGCGCGGGCTGAGTACGCCCGAATAAGGTGTGGGTGGGATGTCACGGTCACGCGGGCAATTGCGCACGATCATGCTGGTCAGGTACGGGTCCGTGACAAAGCCACGGATCTGTTGGCAAAGCGCCTTGCCCAGCACGTCCTGGGCCTGGTCCTTGAGCTGTGGATAAAGCTCCTTGCTCGTCTCGAAGTCGAGCGGTGTGTTGTTCAGCAAGGTTTGCCAGGCGCTGGAGATGACCCAGGGCAGACGGATCTCCAGTGAGGCTTGTAGCTCGGCGCCTTGATGCAGGTGTGCACTTTCCATTTGCAGTGATATTCCATGTTGCTGGCTTGAGGCCAGTCGGTGTCGGCGGCAGATGTTTATGTTTTTGAAGCCGGTCACAGCGGGACGATGCAAGCGGCTGAAGCCGGCAAGAGGCCAGCGAATTGCATCGACGCAATCATTGTAATTACAAAAATAACGTCGATTCAATCCATTTTCCAAAAGGCGCAAACAGACAATTAAGTCGATTCAATCAACTTATTGATTTCAAAAGGTTTCTGGAGGGCGTGGCGAAACGGCGCTGGATGCAGACCGGATTTATTTCGATCAAGGCCTCGATTTAAGGTCGTCGACCGACTGATCGATGCGATTCAATCAAGGTAATTTACACGTAAGAAAACACAATTACTTCCATCAGACCTTTCGTGCTAGGCTTCCGCGTTCTCGCAGATTCTGGTGCCATTTCTATGTGGGTTCCTCATTACAGCGACCTGGCGCAGCCGGTCTACCTGATGATCGCCGACGCCCTGGAGCAGGACATCGGCAGCGGCCGGCTGGTGGCTGGCGAACGCTTGCCAACCCTCAAGGACCTGGCCGAGTCACTGGACGTGACACCCGGCACCATTGGCCGAGCCTATGACGAAGCCGCCAAGCGTGGCCTGGTGGTGGGTGAGGTCGGGCGCGGGACTTTCGTGCTGCCGCAACGCCAGGCGCAGCCCCCTGCCCCGCCTGCGCCTGCACGGCCCAGCCCCAGCAGCGCCGAGCGCGAGAGCGGGCAGATCGACCTGTCGATCATCAAGCCCAATGACGCCCACATGACCGATTGGCTGCGCGGCGCCATCAACGAACTGGCCCAGTCGCCCGACCTGGCCCAGGTGCTGGACTATGTCACCGAGGGCGGCCATGCGACCCACAAGCAGGCTGGAGCGGCCTGGATCCAGCGCTGGCTGCCCGAAGCCCGCTGGCAGCAGGTGGTGCTGACGTCGGGCGCCCAGCATGGCTTGCTAGTAGCCATCAGCAGCCTGTCGAAGAGCGACGACGTGGTGCTGTGCGAATCGTTCTGCTACCCAGGCATCATCTCCCTGGCCCACAGCATGGGGCGTCGCCTGCGAGGCGTGGCCATGGACGAATTCGGGCTGATTCCCGAGGCGCTGCGTGCGGCATGCCTGGAACATCGCCCCTCGCTGCTGGTGTGCGTCACCACGCACCAGAACCCGACCAACTCGATCATGCCCCATGCGCGGCGCGAGGCCATCGCCCAGATCGCTCGCGAGTTCGACCTGTTCATCGTCGATGATGACATCTATGGTTTTCTCGAACCCGCCCCGGACTACAAGCCGCTTGCTGCGTATGCCCCTGAGCGGTCGGTGTACCTCACCAGCCTGTCCAAGAGCGTGCTGCCGGCACTGCGTATCGGCTACCTGTATGCCCCGCCGCAAACCCTCTCGCGGCTATCATCGATGGTACGCAGCAGTGTCTGGATGCCATCGCCATTGATGGCGCAACTGGCCAGCAACCTGATCAACAGCGGCATGGCCGATCAGCTGGTGCAGGTGCAGCAGGAGGAAGCAGCTGCGCGTCAGCACATGGCGCGAGAAATCCTGGGCAAGTACAGGATCCGCAGCCAGCCCAACAGCTTCCATATCTGGTTGGAGTTGCCCGAGCCCTGGACCAGCGACGAGTTCGCCAACCTGGCGCGCAACAATGGCGTCACGGTGGTCAGCGGCAGCCAGTTCCTGCCCGAGCGCAACCATGCCACCTGCGGCGTGCGCATTGCCTTGATGTCTCCCAGCCGCCAGGAGCTGGGCTTTGCCCTGACCAAACTGGCGAGCCTGCTGGACTCACCGGAGCCGCGGTTGTTCTATTGAGCGGCATGCTGCACCGCTCTGCCTCCCGCTCGGCACTTTCGGAAAAGGACTACATCAGATTCGCTTGAAACTGACTAGGTTGAGGCAAACTCCGACAAAGGGATCTGTCCTCATGAATTTCAAGACGTTCTGCCTGAGTGTACTCGTCGCCGGCTCAGGCACCATTGCCCCAAGTCCTGCAGCCGCCTCGGGTGAAAATCCTTCGCCACTCACGTCACTACAAGCGCGAAAAATGACCGCAGCCGCCGAACGAGCGGCCACTGCCCAGGGCTATGCGATCGTCATCAGCATCATCGACAACCATGGCAACCTGAAACACTTCCACCGCATGGACGGCACCAGCAGCGGCAGCATCAAGGTAGCGCAACTCAAGGCTTCGACCTCTGCCCGCTTCCCCTTGTCTTCACGCGCACTTGGCGAACGCAGCTCCGCACACCCGGCCAACCCCTATGCATCATTACCGGGGTTCACGTTGCTGGAAGGAGGCCTGCCGATCATGGACAAGAACGGCATGCATATCGGCGGTATTGGCATCAGTGGTGCCACGCCGGAGCTGGATGCACAGTTTGCTCAGGCGGCGCTGGATAGCGATGCCTGAACAGGCATAAAAAAACCCAAGGCAACTGCCCTGGGTTTCTGTTCCAGCTAGACGCCTTGCCGCTCGATCAGAACGGAATATCGTCATCGAAGCTGTCAAAGTCAGCCGCCGGCTGCGGCGCAGGCTGCTGCGGCGCCGGGCGCTGTTGCTGCTGCGGGCGCTGAGCCTGCTGGCGTGGCGGAGCTTGGTTGTACTGTTGCTGCTGGCCGCCACCGTAGTTGCCGCCACCCTGGTTGTACGGGTCA
>NZ_BCBG01000043.1:0-46803 GCF_001320485.1 Pseudomonas sp. NBRC 111130 | reverse complement strand
TTCGGCGTTTGCTGAACTACCGCGCGCTTAGAAGCAAAAGCAGAGCAACAGCAAGAGCAACAGCAAGAGCAACAGCAAGAGCAACAGCAAGAACAACAGCAAAAGCAACAGCAAAAGCTGAACCATGGGCTTCGTGGACAGGATGGCAACAGTTGACCACCCGCCACCCCCCGCGTAGCCTTGCGACTTCGAGGTTCTTCGGCACTGCCGAAGCTAAGACGGGAACGCGGTACAAGCCGCGGCTGCCCCCGCAACTGTAGGCACCGACAATGGGTCGACACAGCCACTGCGCCACCGCGCGGGAAGGCGTCACCCCGCCAGATGCTTGATGCTCTGGAACGGTGCAAGCCAGGAGACCTGCCTCGAGACGATTTCGACTTTCAACCGGGCGGGGTGATCCGGTGGCGAACGAGCCCGGCCGGCCTTGCCTGCGGCTTTCGTCCCGTGTGCCCGCACCAACCTGCCAAGGGCAACGCGACATGAAAACACTGGCCAAGCTCCCCGTCACCATCGTTACCGGCTTTCTCGGCTCGGGCAAAACCACCTTGCTCCGCCACATGCTCGACAACGCCCAAGGCCGCCGCATCGCGGTCATCGTCAACGAATTCGGCGAGCTTGGCATCGACGGCGAAATCCTCAAGCAATGCAGCATCGGCTGCACCGAGGAAGAAGCCAGCGGCCGCGTCTATGAACTCGCCAACGGCTGCCTGTGCTGCACCGTGCAGGAAGAATTCTTCCCGGTGATGCGCGAACTGGTCGCACGCCGCGGCGACCTCGATCACATCCTCATCGAAACCAGCGGCCTGGCACTGCCCAAGCCCCTGGTGCAAGCCTTCCAGTGGCCGGAAATCCGCAACGCCTGCACCGTCGATGCGGTCATCACCGTGGTCGACAGCCCGGCCGTGGCTGCTGGCACCTTCGCCGCCTACCCGGACCAGGTCGACGCGCAACGCAAGCTTGATCCCAACCTCGATCACGAATCGCCACTGCACGAACTGTTCGCCGACCAGCTGGCCAGTGCCGACCTGGTGGTGCTGAACAAGGCTGACCTGATCGACGCCGAAGGCCTGGCCAAGGTGCGTGCCGAAGTGGCCGAGGAGCTGCCGCCAGCCGTCAAGGTAGTCGAAGCCAGCAGCGGCCGGCTGCCGCTGGAAGTGCTGTTGGGCGTAGGCGCCGAGTCCGAGGCGCACATCGATGGCCGTCGCACCCACCACGATTCCCACCATGACGGCGATGACCATGACGATCACGACCATGATGCCTTTGACTCGATCTCCATCGACCTGCCCGAAGCTGACGAAAGCCTGCTGCTCGATGCCCTGACCCAGCTGGTGGTGGAATTCGGCATCCTGCGTGCCAAAGGCTTCGCGGCCATCCCCGGCAAGCCGATGCGCCTGCTGGTACAGGGCGTGGGCACCCGTTTCGACAAGCACTTCGACCGCGCATGGCGCGCTGACGAACCCCGCATCACCCGCCTGGTGCTGATTGGCCAGGACCTCGATGCGGTACAGCTGGAAGCGCGCCTGCGCCAGGCCCTGGGCGCCTGACCCATGCACCTGCTGCGGACCCAGCCCGGCGGCTTCGTGCCAGACGACAGCATTGCCGACCTCGGCCAGACGCCCGCCGACCTAGTGATCCTCTGCAGCGGCGACTCGCACCTGGCACTGCTAGCCGAAACCGCCGAGCAACTGCCAGACGATTTCCCCAGCCTGCGCCTGGCCAACCCGATGCAGGTGCAGAACCATGCCTCGGTCGACTTGTATGTCGACGAGGTCCTGCGCCACGCCAAGGTAATCCTGGTGTCGCTGCACGGTGGCGTCGGCTATTGGCGCTACGGCGTCGAGCAGCTGGTCGAACTGGCAACGCGGGGCGTGCAGCTGATCCTGGTCCCCGGCGATGATCGCCCGGACCCGGAGCTGACCGGCCTCGGCACGGTCACCGGCGAGCCGGCCGAGCGCCTCTGGCACTACTTGCGCCAGGGCGGCAAGCGCAATGCCATCAACCTGTTCAACTGCCTGGCCAACCAGTGGCTGGGGCGTGACTACCCTTGGGACGAACCGCAGCCTTTGCCGCGCACTTCGGTGTATCACCCGCGCCTCCCCGGCGCACGGCTCGAAGACTGGTACAGCCACTGGAACAGTGAGTATCCGGTGGCACCGCTACTGTTCTATCGTTCTCACCTGCAGGCTGCCAACACCACATTCATTGACGTGTTCTGCGAGCGCTTGCAGGCCGCCGGCCTCAACCCGCTGCCCATCGCGGTGGCGAGCCTCAAGGAAAGTGCCTGCCTGGAGCAGGTCGAAGCCTGGCTGGACGAAGTGGGGGCCGAGGTGTTGATCAACACCACCGGTTTTGCCCTTTCCAGCCCGGAACGGCCCAACCTGCGCCCGTTCCGTCGTGATATCCCGGTGTTGCAGGCCATCTGTGCGCAGGACAACCAGCCCGGCTGGGAGGCCAGCGAGCAGGGCCTGGGTGCCCGCGACCTGGCCATGCACATCGCCTTGCCCGAACTGGACGGGCGCATCATCACCCGACCGGTCAGTTTCAAGGACATGGCCTGGCGCAGCGAGCGCAGCCAGTCCGATGTGGTCTGTTACCGTGCCCACCCCGAGCGTATGGACTTTGTCGCCGAGCTGGCACGGCGTTGGGTAGAACTGGCGCGCCTGCCCAATGGGCAAAAGCGCGTGGCCCTGGTGCTGGCCAACTACCCGACCCGCGATGGCCGCATCGGCAATGGCGTCGGCCTGGATACCCCGGCTGCTGCCCTCAACATCCTCAAGGCACTGCAGGCCGAAGGTTATCCGCTTGCAGAGCTGCCAGGCAGCGGCACGCAACTGATTCATCAGCTGCTGGGCGGGGTGACCAACGACCTTGAACACCTCGACCAACGCCCGTGCGCCCAGAGCCTGAGCCTGGCGGACTACCACGCGGCCTTCGCACGCCTGCCAAAGGCCAATCGCCAGGCCGTGCTGGAGCGCTGGGGGCCGCCCGAGCAAGACCCGATGTACCGCGCTGGCCGCCTGATGGTCGCCGGCCTGCGCTTTGGCCTGACCTTCGTCGGTATCCAGCCAGCGCGCGGCTACCAGGTCGACCCCAGCGCGGTGTACCACGACCCGGACCTGGTGCCACCGCATGGTTACCTGGCGTTTCACTTCTGGTTGCGTCATGCCTTTGCTGCCGATGCCGTGATCCACGTCGGCAAGCACGGCAACCTGGAGTGGCTGCCCGGCAAGGGCGTCGGCCTGTCCGCACACTGCTGGCCGGACGCGCTGCTCGGCCCGCTGCCGAATATCTACCCGTTCATCGTCAACGACCCGGGCGAAGGCGCCCAGGCCAAGCGCCGGACCCAGGCGGTGATCATCGATCACCTGATGCCGCCGCTGACCCGCGCCGAAACCTACGGCCCGCTGCGTCATCTGGAGCAGCTGGCGGACGAATTCTACGAAGCCCAGCTGCTCGACCCACGGCGTGCACGAGAGCTGCAGCGCGACATACTCGAGCTGGTCAAGGCCAACCATATCGACCGTGAGTTGCAGCTGGAGGGCCAGCTGGACGATGCCGCGGTGTGGTTGCCGCGCCTGGATACCTACCTGTGCGACCTGAAGGAATCGCAGATCCGCGATGGCCTGCATGTATTCGGTCAGTCGCCGCAGGCGCGCCTGCGCCTCGATACCTTGCTGGCTTTGCTGCGCGTGGAGCGGGGCGATGGTCGCGGTGGCAATGCCAGCTTGCTGCGGACCCTGGCCAAGGCACTGACGCCGGGCTTCGATCCCCTCGACTGCGACCTTGGCGAGGCCTGGTCAGGGCCACGCCCGGCGATGCTGCAGGCCGTGCAAGCGGGCGCTTGGCGCACTGCTGGCGATACCCGCGAGCGCCTTGAGTTGCTTGCCTTGCGCATCATCGAACAGGCCCTGGAAGGGCCGGCGCAGCTGCCCGAACAACCGCAATGGCAGCCAGTGCACGACGTGCTGGACGCCCTGCGCGAGCAGGTCGCCCCTGACCTGGATGCGTGCGGCGCTGCGGAGATCAATGGGCTGCTGGCCGCGCTGTGCGGGCGTTTCGTACCGGCCGGTCCCAGCGGTGCACCCAGCCGCGGCCGCCTGGATGTACTGCCCACCGGGCGCAACTTCTACACCGTCGATGTGCGCAACCTGCCCACCACCACCGCCTGGCGCCTGGGGTTCGCCTCGGCCAACCTGATCCTCGAACGGCACCTGCAGGACCATGGCGACCATCTGCGCCAGCTGGGCTTGTCGGTGTGGGGCACGGCGACCATGCGCACCGGTGGCGACGACATCGCCCAGGCCATGGCATTGATGGGGGTGCGCCCGGTGTGGGCTACCGGCAGCCAGCGCGTCGACGACTTCGAGATCCTGCCACTGAGCCTGCTCGACCGCCCACGGGTGGACGTGACGCTGCGCGTCTCGGGCTTCTTCCGCGATGCCTTCGGCAACCTGATCCGCCTGTTCGATGCGGCGGTGCAGGCAGTGGCGGCACTGGACGAGCCGGACGACCTGAACCCCCTGGCCGCACGGGTGCGCAGCGAACGCGCCAGCCTGCAGGCGCAGGGCGTGGATGCCGAACAGGCGGCGCGCCAGGCGGGATGGCGGGTGTTCGGGGCCAAACCAGGCGCCTACGGTGCCGGCGTGCAGAACGCCATCGACGGCCGCCTGTGGCACAGCCGCGAAGACCTCGCCGAGGTATACCTCAATCATGGTGGCTATGCCTACGGTGGCCGCGATGAAGGCACCCCGGCGCGCGCTCAGTTCGCCCGGCGCCTGGGCCAGGTGCAGGCGGTGTTGCAGAACCAGGACAACCACGAGCACGACCTGCTTGATTCCAACGATTACTACCAGTTCCAGGGCGGCATGCTGGCCGCGTCGGAGACCTTGTCCGGTGGGGCAGTGGCCAGTTATCACGGCGATCACAGCCAGGTCGACCGGCCGCGGATCCGTACCTTGAAGGAAGAGCTGAACCGCGTGATCCGTGCCCGCGCCCTGAACCCGAAGTGGATCGACGGGGCGAAACGCCATGGCTACAAGGGTGCGTTCGAGCTGGCCGCGACCGTCGACAACCTGTTCGCCTTTGACGCCACCACGCACCTGATCGATGACCATCATTACCAGTCGCTGGCCGATGCCTACGTGCTCGACCCGGCGACCCGCGACTTCATGCGCGAGCACAACCCCGAGGCGCTGCGCGACCTCACCGAACGCTTGCTGGAAGCCCAGCAGCGCGGGCTTTGGGAAGCCCCCGGTGACTATCGCGAGGCACTTGAGGAACAGTTGCTCGACGGCGAGGAACAGCCTTGAAATGAGTGAACCCGTGCAATTCCCACTGGCGGCCGTGGTCGGCGCCGAGGACCTCAAACTGGCCCTGTGCCTCACCGCCATCGACCCGAAGATCGGCGGCGTGCTCATCGAAGGCCCGCGCGGCATGGCCAAGAGTACCTTGGCGCGTGGCCTGGCCGACCTGCTGGGCGAGGGCCCGTTCGTGACCTTGCCGTTGGGCGCAAGTGAAGAGCGTTTGATAGGGACGCTGGACCTGGATGCTGCACTTGGCCAGGGCAAGGCGCAGTTTAGCCCCGGTGTGCTGGCCCATGCCGATGGTGGCGTGTTGTATGTCGATGAAGTCAACCTGCTGCCCGATACCCTGGTCGACCTGCTGCTGGATGTGGCTGCCAGTGGTACCAACCGCATCGAACGCGATGGTATTTCCCATCGGCACAGTGCCCGTTTCGTGCTGATCGGCACCATGAACCCCGAGGAAGGCGAGTTGCGTCCGCAATTGCTCGACCGCTTCGGCCTCAATGTGGCGCTCGATGGCCTGCCGGCTCCAGAGGCACGCCAGCAGATCATCCGTCGGCGGCTGGCGTTCGACAGCGACCCGCAGGCATTCTGCGAGCAGTGGGCCAGTGCCCAGGCGCTACTGCGCGAGCGCTGCCAGGCGGCGCGCCAGGGGCTGGCGGCGATTGCCCTGGACGATCAGGCCCTGGCCTGGATCACCGAGCGTTGTTTCGCCGCTGGCGTCGATGGCCTGCGTGCCGATCTGGTCTGGCTGCGAGCTGCCCGTGCGCATTGTGCCTGGCGCGGTGGGCAGGCGATCGAGGAGGGGGATGTCGACGCCGTGGCCGAATTCGCCTTGCGCCATCGCCGGCGCACGCCAGCCGAGGTGCCAGCCTCTGCGCCGCCCGGTGCAGCGGATGGCCGCGACAGGCAAGGCGAGGGTGGCCAGGGCGATTGGGGCGCACTGCCGGCGCAACCGGTGAGCAGCGGCGCACGGCGAGAGGTGCCGAACTGGGCAAAAAAGCCCTGAGCATCCGCCAACCAGATTTGCAGCTGGCGGATGCCATGCCTCGTGCCGGAAAACTGCCAGGTGCCAGCCGAGGCCGCAGCCGTGCAGCCTCCTCTGGCCGGGTGGCCTGGCTGCCGACCTTGCTCAAGGGCCGCCCACGGTTGCGCCAGGACCTTTGCTGGCAGCAGCGCCAGGCGCAGGCCAATGAACTGTGGCTGGTGATCGTCGATGCATCGGCTTCCACCCGGCGCCACCAGGCGCTGGCGCAGTGCAAAGGCCTGCTCGCCGAGTTGTTCGACCAGGCCTATCGGCAACGCGCCCGCCTTGCGCTGCTCACGGTCAGCGGTGGCGCTCCACAGTGGCAGCGTCATGGCCTGAAGGCGTCGGCAAGCCTGCAGCCTTGGCTGCAGGCCCTCGGGGCTGGCGGCGGCACGCCTTTGATCGCAGCGCTCGATCAGGCCAGGCGCTGGTTGCAGGCCCGGCACAAAGCCCATCCCCACGAGTTGCAGCGCTGCCTGGTATTCACCGATGGTCGCCTGCAGCGTTGCAATGGCGTGCAGCCCATGCCTTGCGCAACGGTGCTGGTTGACATGGAATTGGCGCCAGTTCGCCTTGGCCGGGCGCACCAGTTGGCCACGCAATTACAAGCCGTCTATCAGCATCTTGAGCAATTCAAGGTAAAGCAGTGAATAAGGTGGGGCGGGATGGGCGCGACACTATGTCGCAATAAGAAAGTTGCCTGGCAGGCTATCGCTAAGTTGCTCAAGTGCGTGCCGGGCACGCACTTGCAAAGGCGCAACGCGATTATTTCGGCATTGACCAAGGTTGCAGATCGTAACCTTTCTGGGACAGTTCGGCGCGGACTTCCTCGATCAGGCTGGCCCACTGTGCAGGGTCCGAGTAGATACGCGACGATACTTGTTTGCTGCCGATACGGGTGCTGGTCCGGTCGATCACCGCAAGGCTCAGTTCGCCTGTACCGTTGGGCGCATCCCAGGCAACGCACTGGAAGGGTTCGAATGCGTGGTCGGCAATCAGCAGTGCCTCGTTGACACGGAGCGGTGCATTCATGGTTCGGTCTCTCTATGGTCCCAAACAGCGAAGTGAGGTCCGCGTAACTGCTACGTCGCTTCAGGTGTTATCGCGATCCGCAGCGCGGGGTTACTCGTACTGATGCTCCAAGTTAGGGGTGGAGTCACACAGCGCATGTAAAATTTTTGCCGGTTACAGATTTTTTGTTTCCCGGCGCCGCTGTGACGCCAATGAATATGAAAAATTCCCGAGCCGGTTTGCTTCGTCAGAATCCGGCAGACAAACGGTCGTGGGCAGCGTCAAGTTCGTTGCTACTGTTAATTCGGCGCCGCAACTTACTGTTTTAACGAAAAAAACCAACAATTGGCGCCAAGGAACGGTCATGCACGAGACTGCCGCCCTGCGTCGCTTGCTCATCGTCGACCCCTGCGACGATTGTCACCGTCTGCTACCCGGCTTGGAGAGTGCCGGCTGGGAGGTTCACAGTTGTGGCCTGGACCAGGCCCTTGAGCACCGTTGTGATATCGGGGTGTTGCGCCTGCAGGCCTCGCACTTGCGGCATCCGGACGCGGTCAAGGACATGATCAAGCGCAGCAACACCGAGTGGATTGCCGTGCTCAACGCCGAGCAGTTGCGTATGCAGAACGTCGGTGACTTTGTCTGCGAATGGTTCTTCGATTTTCACACCTTGCCGTTCGATTACTCCCGCGTGCTGGTGACATTGGGGCGAGCATTCGGCATGGCCCGCCTGCGCGGCAAGGGCACGGTGAGGGTGGATGGGCTGGAGCATGAACTGCTCGGCGACAGCCGGCCGATCCTTGAGTTGCGCAAATTGCTCGGCAAGTTGGCGCCTACCGAATCGCCTGTGCTGATCCGCGGCGAGAGCGGCACCGGCAAGGAGCTGGTGGCGCGGACACTGCATCGGCAATCCCAGCGCAGCGAAATGCCGTTCATCGCCATCAACTGCGGGGCGATCCCTGAAAACCTCATCCAGTCCGAGTTGTTCGGGCACGAGAAAGGGGCCTTTACCGGTGCCCATCAACGCAAGGTCGGGCGGATCGAGGCAGCCCATGGTGGCACCTTGTTCCTCGATGAAATCGGCGACCTGCCCCTGGAGCTGCAGGCCAACTTGCTGCGTTTTCTGCAGGAAAAACACATCGAGCGGGTAGGTGGAAGCCAGCCGATACCGGTCGACGTGCGGGTACTGGCGGCAACCCACGTTGACCTTGAAAAGGCCATCGAACAAGGGCGCTTTCGTGAAGACCTCTACTACCGGCTCAACGTGTTGCAAGTGGTGACAGCGCCGCTGCGTGACCGGCATGGCGATCTGTCGATGCTGGCCAATCATTTTTCCCACTTCTACAGCCTGGAAACAGGCCGCAGGCCCCGTTCATTCAGCGACCATGCGCTGGCAGCGATGGGGCGGCACAACTGGCCGGGCAATGTCCGTGAACTGGCCAACCGGGTCAGGCGCGGGCTGGTGCTCGCCGAAGGGCGCCAGATCGAGGCCCAGGACCTTGGCCTGCAGGGCCTGGAGCAGGAAGAGCAGCCGCTGGGCACGCTGGAAGACTACAAGCACCGGGCCGAGCGCCAGGCGTTGTGCGATGTGCTGGACCGGCACAGCAATAACATGAGCATTGCGGCGAAGGTGCTTGGTGTATCACGGCCAACGTTCTACCGGCTGCTGCACAAGCACCAGATTCGTTGATCAGCTGGATTGGGCGATATGCCCGTCAGACAAGTCTTCCAGCGGCTCTTCCTCGCCAGGTAGCGCGGTGATCACGCTGAAGTCACTGATCTCGACCTCGCCGCCGCCGTAGCCGAGCAGGTGGAAGGAAAACGCCTTGCGCATCGTCGGATTATCGAACCCGAACTCGATTTCCAGGGGTTCGTCGGCCGTCACCCGGATCTCTTCGGGCAACCCCAGCGGCACATCCTGTTCCAACTCCTTGGCCTTGAGCTGAATGTAGGCCGCGTGCTGCCGGTCCAGCGAACGCACCTTGACCCGCACCCGGGTGTGCGAGCCTTCGGGCATTTCCAGGTACTGTGCGCCGATCAGGTTGTCAGCCCAGTCGTCGCGTATGCGCGCCTGCAACTGAATGGCGGACGGGCCGCCGAACTGATAACGCAGGTTGAGCGGCGTCTGCAAAAGCGACTGGTCGAGCACACCGGCCAGCGCGCCAATCTGTATACCCAGGGTGCTGTCGCCAGGGCCGAGGTAGCGGGCCTTGTCAGCTATGAAGCCTGGGCTGTCATAGCGGCGGCAACGCTGCTGGAAATCGCACTCGGTGAAAACGCCCTTGCCATCGTGGTAGCGCAGCATGCCGTTGGTGTAGGAAATCATCTCCCGGCCACTGTCGTAATCGCGGTACAGCGAGCGCCCGCCAAGGGCGACCGGTATCGGCAGGGCAAAGTAGTCGAGCAGCGACGTGGCCAGGTCGATGTGGCCGTAGGTACCGGTCTTGATGTGCGGCAGTTGCGCCTGCTCCGGTGCCAGGGTCAGGTTGAAGCCCCAGGACGAGGCCAGACGCACGCCATCGATACCGTGGGATTCGTCAGAGGTCACCACTACCAATGTGTCCTTGAGCACGCCCTGACGTTCGAGGTTGTCGAGGAAGGCACCGATAGCATCGTCGAGGTAGGCAACCGCCGCTTGCTTGGCGGTGTCGTAGCGCTGCAGGTAATCGTCGGGAGCGGAGTAGGGCTGGTGGGTACCCACGGTGAGCAAGGTGAGCATCCATGGGCGGTCTTGCTGGCGCAACTGGCCGACATAATCCAGGGCCCCTTCGAAGAAGGCCCGATCGTCCTTGCCCCACGGGAATTCCAGGTAGTTCTTGTTGCTGAACCACTCCAGCCCGTGCACCGAGTCGAAGCCGATATGCGGCATGATCCGGTCCTTGGCCATGAAGCGCAGGCCCGCGCCTTGCAGGTAGTGGGTGGTGAAGCCTGCCTGGCGCAGCTGTGCTGGCAGGCAGGCCTGGTTGCGCTGCTGCTGGGTGAGCAGTTCGACCCCCTTCGGTGTGCCGTTGGCCAGCTTGTCATAGTCGCCACACAGCATCGCGTACAAGCCGCGAATGGTCTGGTGCGTATGCAATACGTAGTCCGGGGTGTTCATGCCTCGTTCCGCCCAGTGGCTGAGCTTGGGCATCAGGTCTTCATCGAAGCGGCTGTGCAAGGCCTGGCGGTTGGGGCGCACATAAGCGCCGGGGATGCCTTCGAGGGTGATCACCAAGAGGTTTCGGGCACGACCTGGTGCGGCCAGCAGCTTTTGCCCGCTCAGGTCATGCTGGGTCAGGCCGGCACTTGGCAACGGCGTGACGGCGGGAGCCCGACCGGCCCAGTGCTGGGCGTGACGCTCCAGGTCGCCGACGGCCGCAGACAGCAGCTGATGAGCAAGCGTGTACTGGCGCCACTGGTCAGCGTCACTGGGCGCCAGGTGCTGGCTGCCCCAGTGTGCAGCGAACAACAGCGCCGGGATGGCCCAGGCCTTGCGCGTGAACTTCGCACCCGGCTGCCTGCGGCTGCGCCAGGCGCTCCCCAGCCAGACCAGCAGGCCGCCCGCGAGCAACAGGGGCAGCCAGGCATGGGCCAGACCGCCGCCGGTGGAGTTTTCCATGAATTGCGGGTCGAACAGATAGCTCAGGTCGGCACTGGTGGGCAGCCTGCCCACGGCGCTGACCAGCTCGGCCGAAGCCACCCACAGCGCGGCCCAGGCCAGCAGAACCGGCAGCGCCAGCCACCATGCGCGGCGCTGCAACAGCAGCACCAGCAGACTACCTAGCGCCAGGTCCGACAGATAGCCATACGGGCTGGACCAGCCCAGCAGGGCGCGCACGACCAGGGGAATCACCAGTACCAGTGTTGCCAGGGCAAGCAGCCGGGTGCGTGGTGGGCCTTGCAGGTTCTTCACGAAAACTTTCCTTTTTGCCATGAAATCGTCACAAATATGTGCGCGATGATAACAGGCCGATCCCCCGGAAAGCCGTTGCCTACAAGGTTGGTAACCAATTGGGGCGCGATGCGCCCCGACGGTCAGAAGTAGTACGGGAATTTCAGGCTGAAGGAAAAGTCGGGTGCATCATCTGTCAGGCCAATCGACAAGTTCGGTACGATCGTCAGGTTGTTAGTGGCGGCAAAGGTCAGGCCGACGTTGAAGTTGGCCGCGTTATAGTCACTGTTGGTGATCGACTGCCAATCACCCCCGTCGGGCTTGATCTTGCTCTTGCTGGAAAACTGGTCGGTCACCGAGAACGACATGCTCATCTTTTCGTTCAGGGCGAACGCGATACCGCCGCCGATCTGCCAGGAATCGCCCAGCTTCACGTCACCTGGCACCTTGGTGTTGACCTGCGGGCTGATGTCGCTGAACGAGTCCTGCATGTTGTAGGTGTATTGCAGGCTGCCGAATAGCACGGCCGGGTCGAACGTCTTGACCAGCGAGATACCTGGCGAGATCGACCAGACACCATTGCCCGTAGGCAGATCTTCCGGCACCGCCAGGTTGTCGTTGCCAGGGCTCTGGATCAGCTTGATGCCATACGGATCCTTGCCAGTGGGTGCTTTTACCCGCAGCGTGGCCACGGCGTCGGGCCAGGTTTCGTCCTCGTCGAGGAATTTGTAGGCGATACCCACGTTGACGTCGCCGATGGTCGGGTCGCGGGTCACCGATTCATCGTTGGTGGTGCCAGCAGCACCGCCTGCACCACCCGACGAATAGGTGGACTGGCGATACACGATGGGGACGTTAATATCGAACTGCCAGCGTTGATCCACGTTGTAACGGGCCGTCAGGTCCAGGGTCCAGTTGTCGGCCTTGATGCGGTCGATGTTGATGTTGCCCAGAAAGATCGAGTCCAGCGCCAGGAAACCGTTGAGGGTCAGCGCACGGGTATCGTAGTGGGTGTAGGTCAGGCCGGTTTCGACACTGAACTTGCCGCCACCGAAGAAGCCGCTCGCTTCGTCGTACAGGTTTGACACGCTCTGCGCCGGCTCCGAGTTGTCCTGCAAGGACTGCCCGTAGGAGCTGCCGCTGCTACCCGGCGTGCCGGTGGCTACGGTCTGGCCACCTTTCACCCCCTCCGCAGGGGACTTGGTCAGGCGCTTCGGTGCTGGCTGAGCGGGGGCCTCTTCGACCTGCTTGAGCCGTTGTTCAAGCACCATCAGTGCGTTCTGTTGGGCTTCGTAGCGCTGTTTCAGCGCAATCAGTTCCTGTTTGAGTGCTTCGACCTGAGGGTCGGTTGCCGCTTGCAGCAGAGTGGCCGGGGCCAGTGTTGAAATACAAACGATAGCTCTGAACGTCGACAAACGGTGCATGGATTAGCCGTCCCTTCTGACTACATACGATGAGACATGAGCGTAGTTCAGTATCCGAGATTGCGAAGGCCTTTGAGCTGCTCAAGATTGGCCCCCATGGCCCCGGCCATCGGCGCGCTGTCACGCAACACCACATTGAGCGAGGTCAGGTTGCTGACCCGGTTGCTGGAGCCGAGCAGGGTGGTGTTCTGCATCAGCCCACCTTCGCCCAGGCGCTGCAGGCTGCTGCCCTGGTTGCCGTTGGCAATGATGTTCATCTGCACGCCAGCGCTGCTGGACGACACGCTCATCGAGCCCGCGCCGTTGGACCCCACCAGGGTGGAGCCGGCCGCCAGGGCCTGGCCCTGTGGTTGGTTGGCAGGCGCTTCGTTGCCCTTGGTGACGTTGATGTCGACATTGTTGTGGGCCGTGTTGAAATCACCGGCCGCGCGTACCACCTGGGTTACCCCCTCGGTGGTGTTGAGGCCGCTGCCGCCAGTGACGGTACCGGTACCGGCGCTGCTGGTTCGGGCGCTGCCAGTCCCTTTTTCATCGATCATCGAGACATAGAACTGCGGTTTGATGGTCGATTGCTGGATTTGCATCGTCGAGGTCGCACCGATCACTTCGCCATTGGCGTTCTGCCAGGTACTGCTCATGACGACACCGAAGCTGACGATTCGCCCGGGCATCACGTAGCGCCCGCGCAGGTTCGCCAGTTCCTGATCCTTCAATTCGACCGGTTTCAATGTTTCTGCCTGGCTCGGCAGGCTGGCGGCAAGGCAAATGACTGCCAGCCACAGGGAAGTCTTCATGGGGTTCTCCCGGAGCGTCTTGCCCTACTTCATGAAAAGAAGGTGGTTAGAAGAAGTCGCTTTGAATGAAACCGAAGTCCATCAACTCTGCGTCCTGCACCGGCTGGAAGTTGCTGATGCGGTTCTTGGCGCTCAGCGGCAGCGGTGGGTCGAGCAGGATGTTGTTCTTGTCATAGCCCTTGCCGATGACGGCGAAGATGATGCCGTTCCAGCCTTTGACGAAATCATCGAGCTTGAAGCGTTTATGGCCGAGAACCGGATCGCCGATATACACCCAGCCCCTGTCGACTTTCTGCATGACCACGAAGTGCTTGTAGCCGCGGATGTCCATCAGCACGACCACGGGAATGCGGATGCTGTTGAGTGTGTCTGGGGCTACCTTATAGCCGCGTGCACGCATGCCCAGGCTTTCCACGTACTTCTTCATGTCGAGCATGGAGAACCCTTGTGTGCGCACCAGGTCCTGGTTGGCGTGGGCCAGCATGCCCTCGATTACCTGGTGTTCATCCACGTCCAGCCAGTAAGCCTGGCGCAGGATGGTCGCCAGCGACGCTGCTCCGCAGCTGAAATCGGTCTTCTGTTGCACCAGGTCGGCGAACTTGCGTTCGCGAACGCTCTGGATCGGTTTGTAGATGACTGCACCACCTGGCAGTACGGACAACGGCATCTGCGAGGCTTCGCCGACGCTGGCGATGCACAGCAGAAATGCCAAGGCGAAAATGCGCATGTTCGACGCCCCCTGCCTTCTTCTTGTTGGAAAGAGGCTCCCCGAAGGGAGCCTCCAGACCGCAGTGCTTACATCGAGGTGTTGGAGATGGCCAGCGAGTTGCTCTGCTGGTTGCCTACACCCGCTGCCACGTTCACGCCCAGGTTGCCGCTGCCACCGTTCACCGAACCACTCAGGGTGGCGGTGTTGGTCACAGGGTTGGCCCAGCCGGTCGGGGTCAGCACTTGGAACGACACGGTGTTGCTCAGCGCGTACTCGCTAGACTCGCTGAAGCTCTTCGAGATGCTGTCCGACGACTGCGATGCTTTTTCGCCGGCTTTCTCGTAAGCCGAGGCACTGGCTTTTTCCCATGCCGAGGCGTTGGCTTTCTCGTAGGAAGTATCGCGAGACTTGTCGTAGGACGAGTCATGGCTACGGTCATACGAAGAGTCATAGGCTCTGTCGAAAGACGAGCTGAGCGACTTGTCGAACGACGAGTTGCTGGACGAGTCATGCGACTTGTCGATCGATGCATCCAGCGATGCACTGAGCGATGCGTCGAAGTCCGAGCTGCGCGAGCGAGTGAAGTTACCGAAGGTTTGCGACGACGATGCGCTGCCATTGGCGCTGGCATCGAGCGATGCGCTAACCGTGGTGTTGGAGGACGAGCTGTGGTCGCGGCTGGACGAGCCGTTCGCAGCCCAGTTGTTGGAGCCACTGGCGCTCATGCTGTTGCTGCCGCTGGAGCTGCTGCTGTTAGAGCCGCTGGCGGTCATGCTGCTAGAGCCGCTGGAGCTGCTGCTTTTGCTGCCGCTGGCACTGGCGCTCTGGCTGCCAGATGCGCTGTAACTCGAGCTGGAGCTCTTGTCGACGCTGGCATCGAACGAACCGCTACGCGAGGCCGAACCACTCGAAGAAGTGGTGAAGCTCAGCGTGTCGATGGTGTAGGTGCGGTCGGCACGGTTGTTCACCTCCAGACCAGGGCCGTTCTGATCGGCCGAGGCGGTGGCGGTCGAGTTACCGATAGCCGCAGCGTTGTTGGCGATGGCCATGGTATTTTTCTGCTGGTTCAGGTCGCCGCCAGCGATGTTGATACCAATGTTGCCGCTGCTGCCGTCAGCCGAGCCGCTCATGACCGCAGAGCTCTGCGTCGACCAGTTGTTGACGGTGTTGTTGTTGCTGCGCTGGGTAACTTCAGCGGTAGCAGTAGAGGTGCCGAACACGAAGCTGTTGTCGATGTCGGCATTATCGGACGAAGTGTTGGCGATGGCCGCAGCGTTGTCCTGCTGGTTGCCGTTACCGGCGGCCACGTTGACACCTACGTTGCCGCTGGCGCCGGTACCGGAGCTGCTCATTTCAGCTTCGTTGATGGTGCCTTCGTTACGAATGGTGTTGCCGGTGCTTCTTTGGGAGTCGGTCGCTTCAGCGGTGGCGCTGGTGTAGACCGCCCTGTCCATTTGCCGGTGGTGGTTGTTATGGTTGTCGTGACCACGACGATTGTTCTGATCCGCTTGTGCAGCAACAGCCATGACCGCAGCAATTGCGAAAACCAGAGGCTTGATTGCCATCGAGGGTTTCATGGTGTTTCTCCGTCTTTTAGGTTAAGTGTTGTTCTTTACCTGTCTGGGTCAGTTCGCGACCCTAACGCTCAGGGTGTTTGCCGTCTGGTTACCCACCCCGGCGCTCTGATTCAGCTGAATGACCCCGCGGCTACCGGTGAATGCCTGATCACCGGTGGTGACCTGGCGATAGCCGGGTGAGGTATCAGCTGGATCGGAGCTGTTGATCAGCGCCACGTTCTGTTGCAGCAGGACGCTGTCATCGATGCTTTGCGGTTGTGTACTGATGCTGATGCGAAGGGCATTGGCCTGCTGGGTTGCCGCGCCGGCACTCTGGTTGACGCCCAAGGCGCCGTTGCCATGACTGAAGGCGTTGCCCTGAATGCTGGCGCTGGCGCCCATGTTCGGGTCGACGATGGACAGCTGGCGCTGACGAATTTGCGTGCTGGCAGCGGCCTCGTGCCCCGTAGCGAGTGCCCTGGCGTTGGCTTGTTGCTGTTGATCGCCAGCGGCCTGGTTAACGCTGAAATTGCCTTGGTACTGTGCGCCGGAACTGTCGATGTTGGCGTCGTTGATAACCGGAACCGGAGATTGTGCCAGCGCCGAGGCACTGCTCAGCAGGGCCAGGATAAACAGCGTCTGCCTCATCTCATTTGCCTCCGGTCAGGATCTGCAGTGGGGCAAGACCGCGCTGAACGCTCGAGTTGACCATGTTGGAAATGCCGTTGCCCGAGCCGGTGCCGCGGCCGGCAGCCTGGTTTGCCAGCTGCGTCTGATTGCCGATCTGGCCGCCAAGGTTGTTGGTCTGCTGAGTGACCAGCGAGGAAATCCCCGTGCCGCTGGTGATGCTGGCAAAGTCGCCATCGCTCAGTTCGTTGGTCTGTTTGAGAACGTATGCGGAGGGATTGGCATTGGCGGTGGTAGGGTTGGGGTCGGGCGCCAGGGGCGCTCGGATGGCCATGCGCGGTTGAACATCGCGGGTGATGACGATGATGCCGTTATCGGCCATCGCGGGCAGCACCGAGAACCCAGCACAACCGACCAGCAGCAGGCGAACAATGCCTTTATCCAGTTTCCCCATGACGGCTACTCCTTCTTTTGGCGCTGGTCTTGTGCAGCGTTGCGAAGGAGAAGAGCGAAAGCCGTGCCGTTTTTGGATAATGCTTTAAAATCAGTTGGTTGCGCGCATTGCCTGAAGTGGTCGTGAATTTGTTGTATCAGCGCTGAGACAAATTTTCAGTGAATTGGCGTTTGGCCCAGCATTTGCGTTACTCGAAGGGGCTTTTCGACGATTGTTTCACAACCTTGACACTGCCCCCACAAATGGCTGGGAGCCCACAGAAACGGGAGCTTGGCCTCAGCCAGGTGTGTCATGGGGTTAACACTCGGTGGGGCAGATCGGGGGTTTTCCCTGCAGCAGGCGCTGAACTGCAAGCAGGGCCGTCGCACTGCGTTGCGGCCAGTCTCCCTCAATGATCTGCAGCGCTTGCCCGTGGCGCTCCAGCCAGCGACGGCTGTCGTCGAAAAACACCTGGCGGTCGGCAAGGGCTGGCTGGCTGCGCTGGCCATCGTCGACCCAGCCTACGCCTTGCGGGCTGAGCAGCAGATGCAGGTCGTAGCGGCGGGCAAGCAAAGCCTGCTCCAGCCAGGGCGGGCACGCGGCGAACAGGGCCTGGCTCCACAGCATGTTGCTCAGCAGGTGGGTATCGAGGATCAGCAGTTCAGGCGCCTGCTGGCGGGCCTGGTCTTCCCAGGCCAGCTGGCCGCGGGCGATGGTGGGGATATCGGCATAGCAGGTGTCGCGGCATTCCTGGTCGATGAAGTGGCGAACGTATTCGGCCACCACGATGCCGCCGAAATGCGCCTGGATTTCACCGCTGAGCCAGCTTTTGCCGCTGGATTCGGGGCCGCACAGTACCAAGACCTTCATGCGTGCACCACAGCCGGGTCTCGGCGCCATTCCAGCCAGCCGCGTACCGCGATCAGGGTCAGTACGGCAAAGAAACCCGCCGTGAAGTACAGCTGCTGGTGCAGGTACTGGCCGACATAGACCACATCCACCACGATCCACAGTGGCCAGCATTGCACGCGTTTTTGCGCCATCCACAGTTGCGCGACCAGGCTGAAGCCGGTCAGCGTGGCATCCAGCCAGGGCAGGGCGGCATCGGTCCAGCCGGCCATCGCCGCACCGAGCGCCACGCTCAGCAGCAGCCCTGCCAGCAACCCGCCGAACAACGCCCGGGTTGGCAGGCGCGAGACCTGGCGAGCGTCCTCGACCCGGTCCGGGCGCTTCCATTGCCACCAGCCATACAACTGCAGCACGGCGTAGGCCAGCTGCAGCAGCATGCCCGAGTACAGCTTCACTTCGTAGAACAGCCAGCCATAGATCAGCACCATGACCAGGCCGATCGGCCAGCACCAGGCATTCTGTTTGACGGTGAGCCACACGGCGGTGACGCCGAGCACGGCGGCGAGGAGTTCGAGGCCGGACATCGGCGATCCCAGGTTGGCAAAGGGCGCCGATTGTAGCGTGTGCAGGGCAGCAGGTGTAGCGAGCAATCCGCAGCGGCCCGCCTGGCGGGCCGGTGATCACGCCCGGTTCAGACGCGGAATTGGCGCAGTAGTTGTTCAAGCTCCACGCTCAACTGCCCAAGCGCCGTGCCGGCGTCGCTGGACTGGCGCGCGGCATCGGCGGTCTGCTGGGACAAACTGGCAGTGTCCAGCACATTGCGGTTGATCTCCTCGACCACGTGGGACTGCTGCAAGGTGGCACTGGCGATCGACGCATTGAGCGCAGTGAGGTTATGCAGCGCCTGGCTGATGGCAACGAGGCTGGTGCCGGCCTCGCGGGCCTGGTGCACGGTCTGGCGCGAGGCCTCGCTGCTGGTATCGATGGCTTTGACCGCAGCATCGGACTGGCCTTGCAGGTGCTCGATCATGGTGTGGATTTCGGCCGTCGACTGCGCGGTACGTTGGGCCAGCAGGCGCACCTCGTCGGCAACCACGGCAAAGCCGCGGCCCTGTTCGCCAGCGCGAGCGGCTTCGATGGCAGCGTTGAGGGCCAGCAGGTTGGTCTGTTCGGCGATGGCGCGGATCACTTCCAGCACCCCGCCGATCTTCGTGCTGTGCCCGGCCAGCTCACGGATCACCTGGACGGCCTGGTCGATGGTCGCCGAAAGCTGATCGATCTGTTGCAGGCTGCCGTGAATGGCCTGCTGGCCGTGTTCCACCTGCTGCTGCGCGGCGCGCATCTCAGCGGCGGCCTGTTCGGCGGTCTTGGCCACGTCCTGCACGGCATAGGTGACTTCGTTGACCGCCGTCGCCACCTGGTCCATCTGCAAGGACTGCTGGGCGCTGTGCTGCTGAGCAGCGCCAGCGTTGTCGCCAACATTCCCGGCCGACTGCGCCAGGGCATGGGCGGCACCCTGAAGCTGGCCGATTACCCCTTGCAGTTTGCCGTTGAACTGGTTGAAGTGCTGGCCCAGGTGGGTGATCTCGTCATGCCCGTGGGTGTCCAGGCGGCGGGTCAGGTCGCTTTCGCCGCTGGCGATGTTGCCCATCGCCTGCACCGCTTCCTGCAGGGGGCGGGCAATGCTGCGGGCAATCAGCATGACCACCAGGGCCATCAGCACGGCGATGGCCAGGCCGACCAATGAGGCATCACGCAACTGGCGGGCGAATTCGGCTTGCACATCGTCGACGTAGACGCCGGAGCCGATGATCCAGCCCCAAGGCTCGAACAGCTGGATATAGGAGGTCTTGGCCACCGGCTCGCTGGCGCCCGGCTTGGGCCAGCGATAGTCGACCGGGCCGGCACCCTGGCTGCGGGCGAGGGCCACCATCTCGTTGAACACGGCGAAGCCGTCCGGGTCGCGAATGGCGGAAAGGTCCTGGCCATCGAGCTTGGGGTTGGCAGGATGCATGATCATCTTCGGCCCCAGGTCGTTGATCCAGAAATAGTCGTTCTGGTCGTAGCGCAGCGCCCGCACCACTTGCAGGGCCTGCTGCTGGGCCGCCTCGCGGCTGAGCGTACCGGCGGCTTCCAGGCCTTGGTAATAGGCCAGTACGCCAGCGGCGGTCTGCACCACGTGGCGGGTTTTTTCCGCCTTGGCCTGGTACAGATCGCCATGGATCTGGCGCAGCATCAGCAGGCCGAGCATCACCAGCATGCCCACCGCAACCACCAGAATCAGCCATAACCGACGGCTGATCGACATCGACCGCAATGCCTTCATCGAAAACTCTCCTGCATTGTTCTTCTTATTCAGGTGCATCCAAGCATGCTTTGCAGACGGCAGGCACTCGACTAATGGCTAAGTGCTAGTTATTGGCTACTCTGCCACAGGCTGAGCGCGCCTTTGCCTCGCCGCTTTGATAGGATCTCGGCCGGGCAAGATGAAACCTTTAGCCAAGGTGAACTTTTCCACTGGCGTAGGTCCCAGAAGTCGCTGTAAAAAGGCCGCGCCGCGTGCGGCAACCACAAGCAAATCAAGAATAAGGGGCCTGCAAGCAGCAGTGCTTCCTCGGGGGAATGATGGATTTTTGGACTGCCTTCCAGGCAATCATCTTAGGTGTGGTCGAGGGGCTCACGGAGTTCCTGCCCATTTCCAGTACCGGTCACCAGATCATCGTCGCCGATCTCGTCGGGTTTGGTGGCGAACGGGCCATGGCGTTCAACATCATTATTCAGTTGGCGGCGATCCTGGCGGTCGTGTGGGAGTTCCGCAGCAAGATTCTCGAAGTGGTGTTCGGCCTGGCCAACCAGCCTAAGGCCCGGCGCTTTACCGGTAACCTGCTGCTGGCGTTCATGCCGGCAGTGGTGTTGGGTGTACTGTTCGCCGACCTGATTCACGAATACCTGTTCAATCCGATCACCGTGGCGACGGCGCTGGTGATCGGCGGCGTGATCATGCTCTGGGCTGAGCGTCGCCAGCACACCGTAGCGGTCGACCATGTTGACGACATGCGCTGGACCCACGCCTTGAAGATTGGCTTCGTGCAGTGCCTGGCGATGATCCCGGGTACCTCGCGCTCGGGTTCCACCATCATCGGCGGCCTGTTGTTTGGCCTGTCGCGCAAGGCAGCCACCGAGTTCTCCTTCTTCCTGGCAATGCCGACCATGGTCGGCGCAGCGGTGTATTCGGGCTACAAGTACCGCCACCTGTTCGAACCAAGCGACCTGCCGGTTTTCGCCATCGGTTTCGTGACCTCGTTCATCTTCGCCATGATTGCTGTGCGGGCGCTGCTGAAGTTCATCGCCAACCACAGCTACGCGGCCTTTGCCTGGTACCGCATCGTCTTTGGTTTGCTGATCCTGGCGACCTGGCAGTTCGGCTGGGTCGACTGGGCGACGGCACACAGCTGACATGGCGCGGGCACAGCACACGGCGCCACGCGGCGCTGGACACACGCAGAGCGTGCGCAATGCGCGCATCAAGTTGCTGCTGCTGGCCGTGCTGTGTCTGTTGCCAGGGCTTGGCGCGGCGAAGATGGGCTGGAACGGGCAGAACTGGGTACCCCTGGCGATGTACCCGCTAGTCAGCCTGATCAGCCTGCTGCTGTACTGGCAGGACAAGCGCCAGGCCCAGGGCGATGCCTGGCGCACCCCAGAAAAGGTCCTGCATGCCAGCGAATTGCTGGGGGGCTGGCCCGGCGCCCTGGTCGCTCAGCAACTGTTCCGCCACAAGACGCGCAAATGGTCCTACCAGCTGGTGTGCTGGGGCATCGTGCTGCTGCACCAGGTGTTCTGGCTCGACTACCTGTTCCTGGGCAGCCGTTTCCTGCCTTTCAACTGATCAGCCCAGCAGGCCTGCCTGCAAACGTCTTGGCAGCCGCCGCACCACCAGTTGGTGCGAACGCTGGAGCAAGTCGCACAGTTCTTCACGGCCCATCGGGTAGGGTGGCGCCATGCTGATCCATTTCGCCCGTGCCAGATAGGGAGCGGGCCGCACACCCGGCCGGTCGCAATAGCCCAGGAACAACTCATCGGCCACCTTGAACGACAACCCGGCGCCAGCCAGGTCGAGCACCGCGAACATCTTGTTGCCGGCTACGGAGAACACCCGGACACCGCCCCATTTGTAGTCTTCCCGCGCACCCGGCAGGCTCAGGCAGAACGCCGCCACCTGGTCCTCGCTGATCGTCTGCCTAGACATAACGTTCCCCACACGCCTCGAACGACACCGCCAGGTGGTCTATCCATGCCCGCACGGCCGGTAACAAGCCACGCCGATGAGGATAGACCGCCTGCAGGTAGCCGCCTGGCAATGACCAGTCCGGCAGCAGCTTCACCAACTCGCCACGTTCCAGCTCCTCCTCGCAGAACATGCTGGGCAAAGCGGTAAAGCCCAGCCCGGCGCGCACGGCAGCGTTACGCACGACGAAATCGTCAATCGCCAGGCGTGGCTCCAGGGCGATTTCCTGTTGTTGGCCATTGGGCCCGAACAAGCGAAAGTGCACCAGCCGATCGGCTTCGGCGGCTCCCAGCACGGGCAATGTGGCCAATTCGGCGGGCTCGCGCAGGTGCTCGGCAAAGCCCGGCGCTGCCACCAGCTGCATTTGCGCCTGGCGCAGCCGGCGAGTGACCAGGGCCGGGTCCTCGTCGCCCAGGTCGCGCACGCGCAGGGCCACGTCGATGCCTTCGGAAATCAGGTCGACTCGGCGGTTGAGCAAGACCATGTCCAGTTGCACCTGTGGATACTGCTCGAGAAAGCGGCTGATGATGTCCGGGAGAAAGGCATGGGCCAAGGCCACCGGGCACGACACACGCAGCCGCCCGCGCGGCTCGCTGCTCATGCTTGCTACCACCTCGTCGGCAGCCTCGGCCTCCAGCAGCATGGCCTGGCAGTGGTGCAAGTAGCGTTCACCCACGGCAGTCAGTTTGAGCTGGCGCGTGGTGCGCTGCAGCAAACGGGTGCCGAGGCGTTCCTCGAGTTCGGCGATGCGCCGCGACAGCCGCGACTTGGGGATGCCCAGCTGGCGACCGGCTGCAGCAAAACCGCCGGCTTCGACCACCTGGGCAAAATAGAAGAGGTCATTGAGGTCTTGCATGGTACCGGCTCACTGTTCTACCTGTGGGACAAACTAACGCATTTTTAGCGACTTCTCAGCAATTCGTCGTCCCGGTAGGATTCTTTCCATCGCGATCGCCCACCGCTGCGGTCTTCACTCACAGGAGAGTCCCATGAAACTGTTGCATATCGATTCGAGCATCCTGGGCGACAATTCCGCCTCTCGCCAACTGAGCCGCGAAGTTGTCGAAGCCTGGAAAGCTGCAGACCCAAGCATCGAAGTGGTCTACCGTGACCTGGCCGCCGACGCCATCGCCCACTTCTCGTCCGCCACCCTGATGGCGGCCGGTACTCCGGAAGAAGCACGTGACGCCGCGCAGGCCTTCGAGGCCCAGCTGAGCGCCGAAACCCTGGAAGAATTCCTTGCCGCCGACGCCGTGGTGATTGGCGCACCGATGTACAACTTCAGTGTGCCGACCCAGCTCAAGGCCTGGATCGATCGTGTGGCCGTAGCGGGCAAGACTTTCCGTTACACCGAAGCCGGCCCGGAAGGCCTGTGCGGCAACAAGAAAGTGGTGCTGGTCTCTACCGCCGGTGGCCTGCACGCTGGCCAGCCGACCGGCGTCGGCCATGAAGATTTCCTGAAGGTGTTCCTCGGCTTCATCGGCATCACCGACCTGGAAGTCGTCCGCGCCCACGGCCTGGCCTATGGCCCGGAGCACCGTACCCAGGCCATCGACGCCGCCCAGGCGCAGATTGCCAACGAGCTGTTCGCCGCAGCCTGATCCTCTGGCGACAGACAAGCCGGCTGGCGCTCCATGCGCCAGTCGGCTTTTTTTCATCCAGTTTTCATGTGCCGGTGGCCATGCCGGTTCTATGCTGACGCTATCCTGGTGCCTGTTGCGCGATAGCCGACCGATGAACACTCCCCGCTGTTTGCTGGCATTGCTGCTCGGTGGCCTGTTGAGCCAAGCCGAAGGCTCCCCTTGGGTTGCCGGTTTGCACCACATGACCCTGGATGACCCGGTCGATGCCCGGCCGATGCAGGCCTTGGCGTTCTATCCATCCCAGGGTACGCCGCGTAACATCCGCATCGACGGTTACCCCATCGACGTCGCTGAAGAGGCCCCGGTCGCCCTTGGGCAGTTTCCGTTGCTGGTGCTGTCCCACGGCAACACTGGCAGCCCGCTGGCGCTGCATTACCTGGCCACGTCCCTGGCCCGTCAGGGCTTCGTCGTGGTGGCGGTCGTACACCCGGGCGACAATGCCCGCGACCACAGCCGCCTCGGCACGCTGAGCAATCTTTATGGCCGGCCCCTGCAGATCAGCGAGGCCATTACCTCGGCCCGTGAAGACGCGTTGCTTGGCCCTTACCTCAATGATGGCAAGGTCGGTGTGATCGGCTACTCGGCTGGCGGTGAAACAGCGCTGATCCTGTCTGGCGCCCAGCCCGACCTGGATCGCCTGCGCCGCTATTGCCTGGAGCGCCCCGGTGATGCCGATGCCTGCAAGACCCACGGCGTGCTGATTGCCGACCGCAGCGAGCTGGCGCCCAAGGCTGACCCCCGGGTAGGTGCGGTGATGCTGATGGCACCGCTGAGCCTGATGTTTGGCCGCCATGCCCTGGCTGCTGTGAAAGTGCCTGCGCTGATCTACAGCGGCGACAGCGACCAGTTGGTGGCGGTGGACCGCAATGCGGAAGAACTGGCACGCAAACTACCGATCACCCCTGATTACCGTTTGCTGGAGGGGGCCGGGCACTTTGTGTTCATGGCCCGCTGCGACGAGGAGCAGCATGCGCGCATGCCGGTGCTGTGCAAGGACGCCGAGGGTGTCGACCGGCGCCACATCCACCATTCACTGCAACGCGACACGGCCGCGTTCTTCACCCAGGCCCTGGGCGCACCGGAGCCGGCCGAGCGTTCAGCCGCGGCGGCTGCGCCGCGCCAGTAGCAGTGTCAGGCCGACACCGGCCAAGGCCAGCAGGGCTGCGACGCAGAAGATCGAGGCATACCCCAGGTGCACGGCCACCGCGCCCATCAACGGGCCGGCGATGGCCAATGCCATGTCGAAGAACACAGCATAGGCCCCCAGCCCGGCGCCCCGGCTGCTGCTGGGCACTTGCTTGATGGCTTCGACGCCGAGTGCCGGATACACCAGCGACAGGCCGAAGCCGGTCAGGCCGGCACCGACCATTGCCCAGGGCGGCGAGGGGGCCAGCCACAGCAGGCTCAGGCCGATCACTTCGGTGGCCATGCAGGCCATGGCCACGTTGTAGCCGCCGAAGCGGTTGACTGCATTGACGAACAACAGCCGAGAAATGATGAAGCACAGGCCGAAGGCGCTCAGGCACCAGGCGGCGCCAACCCAGCCGCGTTCCAGGTAATAAAGGGTAACGAAGGTGGTCAGTGTGCCATAGCCGATCGACGCCAGGGTCAGCCCCAGGCCGCAGGGCGCGACGCGGCCAAAGGCCGACCAGAAGGGCAACCGTTCACCGCGCGTCACCACCACGTCGGGGCGTTTGCGCAGGACCAGCAACGCCAGCAGCGCCAGTACCAGCAGGGCAGGGCCGAGCAGGCTGAAACCCATGCCAGCGACTGCCAGCACACCGACCGGCGCGCCGATGGCGATAGCCCCGTACGAGGCGATGCCATTCCACGATATCACCCGCGCCGTGTGTTCCGGGCCGACGTGGCTGATACCCCAGCTCAAGGTAGCAACGCCGATCAGCCCTTGGGCCAGCCCTAGCAGCACCCGGCCACCGAGCAGCAGGGCCAGGCTCAGTAGCGGCGCGCTCAACGACCAGGCCGAAAGCAGCGTCAGCACCCCGCAACCGGCGATGCCCAGCAAGCCATAGCCAATGGCCTTCTTACCCCCCAGGGTATCGGCCACGCGACCGGCAAAAGGGCGGCTGAGCAGGGTCGAGAGGTACTGTAGGCCGATGGTCACCCCGGCAACCACCGCGCCGAACCCCAGCTGGTCGTGGACATAGCCGGGCAGCACCGCGATTGGCAGGCCGATGCAGAGGAAGGCAATGAAGGTATAAAAGACGATCGACAGGATCTGCAGGGTAATGCTGAAGGTACTGTTGGCGGGGGCGGGTTGTTGCGCGGTCATGGGCACGTTCGCGGGCGGGCGGTTGGGCGTGCCCTAATCATGGCCGCTGCGCGAAGTAAATGAAAGCATGCTAACGATATATTCGTCGGGAAGTGTCACCCTGTGACATAGACGGCGGCTTCTTCGCTCGTAAACCCGCCCCCACGGGGCCTCCACAGCGCCTGAAGGCAACGAAATCTCCTGTGGGAGCGGGTTTACTCGCGAAGAGGCCGGCCCAGCCACCACAAGGTGATCAGGCCAGCTCAGCTATTTCAGACCACGACACCCTGGCTACGCAGGTAGTCGTCATAAGTCCCGCTGAAGTCCACTACACCATCAGGGCTCAGCTCGATGATACGAGTCGCCAGCGACGACACGAACTCGCGGTCATGGCTGACGAACAGCAGGGTACCCGGGTAGTTTTCCAGCGCCAGGTTCAGCGCTTCGATCGATTCCATGTCGAGGTGGTTGGTCGGTTCGTCCATCACCAGCACGTTCGGCTTCTGCAGGATCAGCTTGCCGAACAGCATGCGGCCTTGCTCACCACCTGAAATCACTTTCACCGACTTGAGGATCTCGTCGTTGGAGAACAGCATGCGCCCCAGGGTGCCGCGGATCACCTGCTCGCCGCTGGTCCACTGGCCCATCCAGTCGAACAGGGTCATGTCCTCTTCGAAATCGTGGGCATGGTCCTGGGCGTAGTAGCCCACCTCGGCGCTGTCGGTCCACTTTACCGAACCTGCATCCGGGGTCATCTCGCCGACCAGGGTGCGCAGCAGGGTGGTCTTGCCGATACCGTTGGGGCCAATGATCGCCACGCGCTCGCCCGCTTCGACGGTGATGTCGAAGTTCTTGAACAGCACCTTGTCATCGAAGGCTTTGGCCATCTTCTCGACGACCACCGCCTGGCGGTGCAATTTCTTGTTCTGTTCGAAACGAATGAACGGGCTGACACGGCTCGAAGGCTTGACCTCGGCCAACTGGATCTTGTCGATCTGCTTGGCACGCGAAGTGGCCTGCTTGGCTTTGGAGGCGTTGGCCGAGAAGCGGCTCACGAAGGTCTGCAGTTCGGCGATCTGGGCTTTCTTCTTGGCGTTGTCCGCAAGCAACTGCTCGCGCGACTGGGTGGCGGCCGTCATGTACTCGTCGTAGTTGCCCGGGAACAGGCGCAGCTCACCGTAGTCCAGGTCGGCCATGTGCGTGCACACGCTGTTGAGGAAGTGCCGGTCGTGGGAAATGATGATCATGGTGCTGTTACGCGCCGTGAGAATGTTTTCCAGCCAGCGGATGGTGTTGATATCCAGGTGGTTGGTCGGTTCGTCGAGCAGCAGCACGTCCGGGTCCGAGAACAGTGCCTGGGCCAGCAGTACCCGCAGCTTCCAGCCCGGTGCCACTTCGCTCATCGGGCCAAAGTGCTGTTCCAGCGGAATACCCAGGCCGAGCAGCAGTTCACCGGCGCGGGATTCGGCGGTGTAGCCGTCCATTTCGGCGAATTCGGTTTCCAGCTCGGCGACGGCCATGCCGTCCTCTTCGGTCATTTCCGGCAGCGAGTAGATGCGGTCGCGTTCTGCCTTGACCTTCCACAGCTGGCCGTGGCCCATGATCACGGTGTCGATCACGGTGAATTCTTCGTAGGCGAACTGGTCCTGGCGCAGTTTACCCAGGCGGGTGTTCGGCTCGAGCATGACCTGGCCACCGGACGGCTCCAGGTCGCCGCCGAGGATCTTCATGAAGGTCGACTTGCCGCAACCGTTGGCACCAATCAGGCCATAGCGGTTGCCGTTGTTGAATTTGACCGAAACGTTTTCGAACAGCGGCTTGGAGCCGAACTGCATGGTGATGTTGGCGGTGGAGATCAAAGGGCTTACCTATCAGTAACTTACGACGCTGGATTTTCAGCTGATACCGATTTGATACCAATCTTGAGTTTTTCCAGCTCGCTCCAGTCGGAGCTTGAGTTGAGCCAACGGGCATACGTCGACAGCAGCATCTGCACGCTGTGACCCAGCTGTTGGGCGATAAATGCGGGGTTGAGGCCGGACATTAAGCATATTGTCGCATAGGTGTGACGGCAGTTGTATGGGGGGCGACGCCTGATCCCCAAATCGTTCAGCAGTACCAAACGGTCCCTCCCAGCCGACAGCCTCGAGGTAAAGGTGAGAGCGCTCCTGGCCGAGCGGCGACAGCGTATCGGATATGAGAAAGAGCTTGAGGCAGCAGCCAGCGCTTGCCGCTGCTTGCTCAGCAGCTTGAATGAAGTCGAATGGCAGGCCTGGCTTGCGAAGCGACGCCTGACCGGCGTGCACCGCAGATGCAACAAAGCCCGGCACAATCACCGGGCTTGAAGGTAGGGCTCTGGTCTATTCCTGGAGAGGTATCGGTTCAGCCGCGGTAGCGTCCCGGCTTGTGCCAGCGGATCAGCACCAGATTCATTGCGACGGTGCCCACCGCCGACCAGGCCATTTTGTCTGCTGGCAGGTAGAAGGCTGCGATCAGAAACAGCGCCGCATCGCAAACGAGCTGCGCCACGCCGGCGTTAATGCCGAATTTCCGCTGTAACCAGAGAACCATAGAGCCGGTGCCGCCCATAGATGCGTTATGCCTGGCCAGGCAGAGAATGCCCATTCCCAGAAGCGTACCGCCGAGCGCCCAGCCAATCGCCGGGTCGATGCCGGCAACGTTCAACGCCGGGGTAACCAGCTTTACACCCAAACCCAGGGCGAAGCTGACCAGAACGCTTTTCAGGGTGAAGTTCCGGCCCATGGTGAACAATGCGAACAGCAGGAACGGCACGTTGATGGCCGGCACCAGGACCGAAGGCGGGTAGGGGGTGACGAACGACGCCAGCAGCGCCATGCCAGCAATGCCGCCAGTGATCAGCCCACTTTTGCCCAAGATGGCGATACCGGTCGCAGCCAGGGCGATGCCAGTAAACAGCCCATAAGCGTCATCCAGAGCGCTGTGGCGCGGGTAGGTCGCCGCCTCACAGCTCATATGGCGCCTCCAATAGGACGGTGCCGCGATGGCGCAGGCCGTCTACAGGGGTAATGCGAGCAACCTCTACACCGTGGCGGACAATAACCACCTCGGTTCCATAGATCACTTGTTCAAGGATGAACTCAAGGCTTGATTGAGCCTCGGGCAGGTCATATTTCACCTGATGCATGAAGGTTTTCCTTTTGGGATTGGTATTGCACGAGGAAGGCGGATACGCCTCTTGCTGCGCGGCCGGGTAGGCGCAACGCTCGGCAATATAATGATTCTCCTGACCAGAAATGTGCTTTCGAAATGTGCGTGGTTTTCGGCTATGTGCGAATAGAAATTACGATGATCACAGGGCTAGAGAATAATTTATGCTCTCGGCATCCTGTAGTGATCTTGCCTGGGGTGGGACTGGCACAGGTGTGCCTATACCGGCTGTATCAAACGGGGTGTAGATGGGTGATGATTTCCGCTGGTGCCCACTTGCATGAAGAGGGACAGGGTTTTGGACAAGCGGACCTTCATCGGGATGATTGAGGCGGGAGAGCCTCTGCTGAAGGAGGCTCTTGATGCCATGCGCGCAGGATGAAGGGAAACCTGCTGAGTTTGGTGTGAGGGTAGTCTGGCAACCAGGCTACCCTGCTGGCGCCTAGAGTTTGTACTGGATGGTGTAGGACGCATCAGTCCTTGGCTCTATCGTAATTGGAATGCCGAATAGCTTTCCGTGGCATTCACTTACGATACAACGATACACGGCGCCCTGGCGGAGCTGGTCCCACAAGCCTTCGTCATGTATCGAGATACGCAAAACGCGGTTGTTCGGATCCTCCCTGACCAGAGCAACGTGGTGGTCCAGGTCGCAGCCGAAATCCGTAGAAGTCAGCTCTGAATCGTAGCCGATCAGCACGCCGTGTCTTTTCAGATCGTCCCTGATACGCTCAATTACGTCATCTGCTTCTTGTTTTAGCATGATGGTTATCTCGCGGTGCTTTCACTCATCAAAACTCTAGCTGACCCTGCTGATCTTCGCTGTCTTTGGGCGTAATCAACGTTACACCCTCATTCCTGACATTACCTACCGCCTTGCCTACGGGATACCAGCGGAAGTCCGCTGCCGGCCTGCACCCCTGTTCCACGATTGCCGAAGCCCGCTGCGCTGATGTAGTCGGGTCGAGCCATTCCTGGGCAAGCTCAGGGCGCAACACCAAGGGTTTTCTGTCGTGGATATCGATCAGTCCTTGGTCTGCGGCTGCTGTGATGATCACAAACCCATCGCGCTCATCCGCCTCAATGTTCCCGTGCACTTCGGCGAGCGCTGCGAAGTAGAGCGGCCCTCCGTCAGCGCTGGTGATGTAATAAGGCTGCTTGCGCTTAGGGTCGGCCGGATCCGGTATCCATTCAAACCAGCCGTTGGCCGGCGCCAAAGCTCGCCCCTCTGGCCACAGCCCACTGAAAAACTTGCCCGTCACCACTGTCTCGGCCCGTGCATTGATCGGATCGGGGCGCTTCCCCTTCGCCCAGAATGGCGACCATCCCCACTTCACCCGGTCCACGATCAACCCATCCCCGACCTGGCGAATGATCTCGACTCGGGTCGACGGCGCTACGTTGTAGCGATTGATCGCCTCATGGTCATAGCCATTGATCACCACCAGGTCCAGCGATAGCTGGCGTAGGTAATGATCCATCGACTCGTAGATCGAATATCGTCCACACATGGCTGACCTCTCGCCTGTCAGAAATATCGCTGCCCAGATTGACCGGAGGAACGATGCCAGATTTACTGTATATGCATACAGCTTGCATTGGACCTTCCATCATGACCATCACTTTCTTGGGTACGCCAACCGGCGGCACCGAACCGTTACCGCTTTACTCGTTTCATGTCCCAGCCGGTTTTCCTTCGCCTGCGGCAGACCATCTGGAAGGCCATATTTCCCTGGATGAGCTATTCGACCTCCGCGCGCCCCATGTGTATCTGGTTAAAGTGGAGGGCGACAGCATGCAAGGGGCAGGGATCTACTCGGGTGACATCGTAATTGTCGACCGCGGTCGTGAGGCAGAGCATGGGGACATTGTCATCGCAGCGGTCAACAGCGAGCCTGTCTGCAAGCGTCTGCACCGCCGCGATGGCGTGGTAATCCTCAAATCGGAGAATCCAGCATACCCGCCGCGGTACATCATGGAGGGTGATGAACTCGTCGTTTGGGGCGTTGTGCGCTACAGCGTTCGTGATCATGCGCAGTGACCAAGTGTTCGCGCTGATCGACTGCAACTCGTTCTATGCGAGCTGTGAGCGCGTGTTCCGGCCTGACTTGGCCAAGACGCCGATTGTCGTATTGAGCAACAACGACGGCTGCGTGATCGCCAGGTCATACGACGCGAAGCCCTTCGTGAAGATGGGGGAGCCGTATTTTCAGGCGAAGGAGAAGCTCCGCCGCCACGGGATCATAGCCTTCAGCAGTAATTACGCGTTGTATGGTGACATGAGTGAACGCGTAATGAGCTTGATCGAGTCGATGGTACCGGCGACACAGGTCTACAGCATCGACGAGTGTTTCGCTGACCTCTCTGGCATTCAGGAAAACCTGACGCAGTTCGGGCGGAAGCTGCGCTCGAGGATTTTTCAATGCACGGGCATCCCGGTGGGGGTGGGCATCGCTGGCACCAAGACGCTCGCGAAGTTGGCCAACCATACGGCCAAGCGGTTGCAAGCGCAGACTGGCGGTGTGGTCGACATCACTGATCCGTTCAAGCGCGATTGGGTGCTGCGCAACAGCCAGGTGAAAGAGGTATGGGGCGTAGGCCGACGTATGGCTGCCCACCTTGAGGCGATGGGGATTCACACGGCGATGGACCTGGCCAAGGCTGATGCCTGGACGCTGCGCCAGAAATTCAGTGTGGTGGTCGAGAAGACTGCTCGCGAATTGGCTGGCACAGCGTGCCTGGACCTGGACGAGGCGCAACCCCCGAAACAGGAGATCTGCTGCAGCCGGATGTTCGGCAAGCGCCTCACTGAGCTGGCGCCCATCAAGCAGGCGGTGGCTACCTATGTTGGTCGGGCCGCAGAAAAGCTTCGGGCCCAGGGCTCAGTGTGTAAACGCATGCGCGTGAGCATCCGCACCGGCATGTTCAATCCAGGTGAAGCGCATCACGCTCAGGGGGCTCTGGTTGAGCTTCCATATCCCACTTGCGACACGCTGATGATGACGCGACTGGCCACCGAGGCGGTCGGGCAGATCTTTAGGCCAGGATTTCGCTACAGCAAGGCCGAGGTACTGCTGATGGACCTGCGGCAACCAGGTGAGTTTTCAGAGGATTTGTTCGCGCTCAAGCAATCGGTGGCATGTGACCGGCTGATGCAAGTGATGGATGGCATCAACGAGCGCTGGGGGAGGGGGACAATGCGAGCCGCCAGCGTGCCTGCGACACCGGACTGGGGGATGAGACGGGAAATGATGAGCCAATCCTATACGACACGGATCGATCAGCTGTGGACCGTCAAGTGCTGAATCTTCCTGGCGCGTGGCTAGACGAGTTGAATGACCAGACGGCACTTCGAGCAGACCCGGATGGTCGTGCGCTGGTCCTGAGTGAAATGGCACACGCGGCACATCGCCGACGGGATGTCGGTGATGAAGACCTTGTAGAGATGCTCGAATTCGCTGAGGCCGCCAGATTATGGGCGTTGACCGAGACAGAGTTCGCCTGATATTGGTCGATGACGATCACTCGCGAAAGGCTGCTTTCGACCCAGAGCCGCCATTCACGAAGGGCCGCAATCGGCCAAAAGCAGACGGTCACAACCGCTAGAAGCTAATCGCCTGCTTGTTTCAAGACGAAAGAAAAAAGCTCAGCCAAGTACGACTGGATCTGGCCCCAGTCGCTGCTCTCTGTCGAGAGCGGCAATTGCCCCTATCTCATCGTCAGACAATTCGAAGTCGAACACGCGGTAGTTTTCTCGGATGCGAGCTTCCGTGACCGACTTAGGAATGACCACTAGGCCGAGCTGCAGATGCCAGCGGATGATTACCTGAGAGCACGTGCGGTCATGCTTCGCAGCAATTTCGCGTACTAGCGGATCATCGATTGCTTTCCCCTGCGCCAAGGGGCTCCAGGACTCGGTGCGAATTCCGAGTTCGGCGTTGCTCCGGCGTAGGTCAGCCTGCTGGAAGTATGGGTGCAGCTCGATTTGGTTCAGGACTGGGGCGACTCCTGTGTCCTCAATTAGTTGCTTCAGATGATCTGGGTTGAAGTTCGAGACGCCAATGGAGCGAGCCTTGCCTTGCATCTTGGCCTCGATCATCGCCTTCCAGGTATCAAGGAATAGCCCTTTCGCCGGCGCCGGCCAGTGAATGAGCAGCAAGTCTACGTATTCCAGCTTGAGCCGAGCCAGGCTCTCGTCCAGAGCTTTGCCAGAGGCTTCAAACCCCTGGTCAGCGTTCCAGATTTTTGTGGTTACGAAGACCCTCTCACGGTCGACACCGGAGTCACGCAGGCCTGCTCCGACACCTTCCTCGTTCTCATAGATCGAGGCGGTATCAATGTGGCGGTATCCGATCTGTAGCGCTTGGCTGACAGCTGTACGGGCTTGCTCTTGGCTCGCTTGCCAGACGCCCAGTCCCAATTGAGGAATCAGGTTCCCGTCGGACAGCTCGATCATAGGTTGGTGGTTCGTCATGGTTACCTCACCAGGGATTAACAAAACAGATTGGAAGCAGCGGAGTGCCCTTTGATCTATGGGATCAGCTTGGCTGCGATGTGGTTCTTGCCGCACTTTCCACCATCACGGAAATGGCCATCGCCACGATGCCCAGGAGCGCAAGCAGGGCTCCAACCCAGCCCGTTGATGCCCAGCCCAGGCCCATGGCGATAGACATCCCGCCGAGGCTCGCCCCCATTGCGTTGGAAATATTGAAGGCGCTGTGGTTGAGGGCGGCCGCAAGTGTTTGTGCGGGCCCGGCGACATTCATCAAGCGCACCTGTAGAGCAGGTACCAGAGCGAAGCCACAGCCCACCAGGAACAGGACTGCGAGCGTCCCAACCTTCGACGGAGCGAACAGGGAGAACAGTGTGAGGAAAATCACGTTCCACACCATGATGGCGAAGATGGCTCGGATCAGGCCTCGGTCCGCTAACCAGCCGCCAACCAGGTTGCCGGAGATCATGCCGATACCCCAGAAGGCCAGCACCATCGGCACCTGGTTGATCGAGAAGCCAGTCATCTCGGTCAGCGTTGGCGTGATGTAGCTGTACACCGCGAACATGCCACCGAACCCGATCGAGGCAGTCGCTAGCGTCAGCCATATCAATGGGCGCATGAGCCCACTCAGCTCGGCCCTAGGACTGGCGTTCGGATCACGCGGTACCGACGGGACGTACAGCCAGAACAAGAGCATTGTGGCGATACCAGCTACAGCGAGTGATCCAAACGCTGCTCTCCAGCCGAAGGTCTGACCTATCCAGGTCGCCGCGGGCACACCTATCACGTTGGCGGCCGCAAGACCGGCCATTACATATCCAGCCGCTTGCGCCTTTCGCCCTTCACCCACCATGGCGGCAGCAACCAGGCAGGCAACGCCGTAGTAAGCGCCATGAGGTAGGCCTGCCAGAAAGCGTGCGCCCAGCAGACTGAAGTGGTCCCATGCAACAGCACTGGCGGCGTAGCCAATGGCGAATAGTGCTATGAGGGCAATCAAAAGGGCTTTTCGAGACGAGCGTGCTGCCAGGATCGCGATCAGCGGAGCGCCAATCACAACCCCCAGCGCATACGCGCTGATGTAGCTGCCTGCCGTTGGTATAGACACCCCGGTGCTTTCGGCCAGGCCGGGCAAAAGGCTCATCGAAACGAACTCACCGGTACCGATGAAAAGGCCTCCAAGCCCGAGGGTGACTATCGCAGTTGCTACGCCATGCGGGGCGTGAATTTCTGAACTGACTGAGGTGCGCGGTGAAGCGCTGGATATCGAGGCCATGGAAATTCTCGGAAAAAAGATGCCCACACCTGCAGAGGGTGGGCAGTGCAAAGGAGCAGTAAGAGGTTGCTGCGCTGCAGCGCACTTCGATGGGGTTACTGCGGCGGGGCCTCATCAGCGATGTACGCGTTGAACTGCTCGCGGTACGCGGGATGCCAACGAGATAAGGCAGGCCGGTTTTGGATAAGGTCGTCTGCGCTCCACTGCATGCGTCGCTGATCCACCTCGCGACTGACTTCGTTGTCCTCGCAGAAGATATAGAAGTCGCTACGAGCCAGGCCCTCTAACAAGCGATCAACGACCTGATCGGCTGTCCATGGCGCGTTGGGTTTTGCGGAGCCGGCCGCCATGCCCGGAAAATTCATCGGTGTGAACGTGTAGCCGGGAATCAGTAAATGGGCCGATACGCGGCCATCGGTACGCTCGCGCAGCTCATGTTCAAGGTGCTCGGTCAGCACCTTCACTGCGACCTTCGAAACGGAGTAGGCGGTGTTTCCTGGAGGGGTGGTAATTCCCTCCTTGGAGCCAACATTCACAATTGCGGCAGGGTAGTCTTGGGTGAGCAGGTAATCGACGAACAGCTGCTGGACTGCCAGGACCGCCCAGAAGTTGACCTCCATCGTCTTACGCCACTGTTCCTGGTCGTTCCAGGGACCAGCCCCTTTGAGGATGGCGGCATTGTTGACCACGAAAGACACTTCGCCGAACTCTCGGGCCACAGTAAACAGTTTCTGCAATGCGCTTGGAGACGTTACATCCCCAGTGGCGGTGGCCACCTGAGCATTTGCATTCTTGCCATACAGCGACAGTACTGCAGTGTCGAGTGCGGTCTGGTCCTTATCGAATAGGACAACCTTCATCCCCAACTGGGACAGGCGACTAGCAATTGCATAGCCGATCCCGACTGCAGCCCCGGTGATGACCGCAACTCTGTTCTGGCGGATAGCTTGATGACCCATGTGGAATCTCCTGGATTGGAATTAGGTGGACGAATCCACACGAAGAATGAGTTCGGTGATCTCAGCTGGCACGCCGAGACGTATGGGGAATCCACTCCAGAGACCCGCTCCATTGCTCGTGTAGAGAGTCATCGCACCCACCTGGTAGGCGCCGGAGATGAAACCTTCGTTGGCGTAGCGGCCTACCTGATCCAGTCCTTTGATCATTCCACCGTGGGTGTGACCGGAGAGCTGCAGTGCTACGCCTGCTTGGGCGGAGCGATCTGCACCGGATGGTCGATGCTTGAGGAGGATGATGGGTGCACTTTGTGGCACTCCCCTAAGCGAGGCATTCAGGTTCGGCCCAGCCATCCCGAATTGAGCGGCGGCTTCGTCAGTGACACCGGCTATGACCAGCGACTCGGTGCTTGCTCCAATCACTATGTGCTCGTTCAGCAGCATCTGCATTCCGAGGCGCTCGAACTCGGCGCGCCACTGTGGCTCGTTGAAGTAGTACTCGTGATTGCCAGGAATGCCGATGATGCCGAGGCGAGCCTTCAGTCTTGCCAGGGGAGCTACATCGAGCTGTCGATCAATGGTTGTCCCATCAATTAGATCGCCGGTGATCAGAATCAGGTCGGGGTTGAGTGCATTGGTACGGGAAACTACCGCATCTACCCAAGGCAGCTGGAAGAGTTTGCTGATGTGCAGATCTGTCAACTGCACCACACGCAAGCCATCCATCGCCTGTGGCAGACTCTTGATCCTGACTTCCACAGTGCGAACACCTGGCACCTGCGCCGCTTGGTACACGCCAAATGCCGACAGAAGAAGGGCAAATGCTGCGGTCAGGTATCGACTGCTCGGCCCTACCAGTTTTTTGGCTGCACGTATCCGCAGGACTGACAGAGCGCCGTTGACCAGATCTGCCAGTACCACGAAGACGAACAGCAAAACGAACGAGCAGAACGCCCAGCCGGCTACCAACACTGCCCACCGTGGCATCTCGGGCGAGAACATGGTCCCGAATACCCAGATCTGAATCAGGTGGTACTTCGATACCACGAGCAGGACGGTAGCCAGGGCAGTACGTCCGCCCTTCGAGATTGGAAGCGGGAGAATGAATCGCCACAGGACGTATAGGTACGCAAGGCCAAGATAGACGTGAAACACGGGAAAGCTCTTCTAGGGATGGCGGACTAAGATCAACTATCGTTGAATTTCTTTAATGTTAAACTCTAAGGGAAGTCGCTTTGTTTAGGCGTTATCCATGAATCATTGAGAATTTCTCAACACTAGGTTGCCCCGATGCCAGTACTCCCGACCACAAAGCTGTCACGAGCTGACTTAGCCGATCTGAATTCCTTTCTTGCTGTGGAGAGTCATCGCAGCTTCTCCAAGGCTGCCGTTGAACTGGGTATCACCACGTCCGCGCTCAGTCATTCCATTCGAAATCTGGAGACCCGTCTGGGAGTAAGGCTGCTCAACAGAACCAGCCGAACAGTTTCTCCGACAGACGCTGGCGCAAGCTTGGCGAAGCGTCTGGCTGTCGGTTTTCAGGAGATTGGAGGGGCGCTGGCGGAAGTAGATCGGCATCGCGACCGTCCTGCAGGTCGCCTGCGTATCAACGTCCTCAGTGACGGCGCTCGGCTGCTCTTCAATCGGTGGCTGCCGAAGTACCTGGAGGCCTATCCGGATGTATCAGTCGAGGTCGCAGTAGAGGACCGGATGGTGGACATCCTGGCCGCCGGATTTGATGCGGGCATCAGGTATGGTGGGACGATCGCTGAAGACTTTATTGCTGTGCCCATCAGTGACCGGCTGCGCTGGGTTGCCGCGGCATCGCCTCGCTACCTCAACAGGACAGCGAGGATCGTGGTGCCGGAGGATCTGAAGAACCATAACTGCATTCAGATTCGGACCGGCCAAGGCGTCATCTATCGCTGGGACTTCGAGAAGGAAGGCGACCACCGAGTGATTGAGGTGCCTGGCCAGCTTTGTGTGAACGAAACCGAGTTTGGCATTCAGATGGCGCTATCGGACCGAGGCATTACATACTGCCCGGAGGAGCGCATCGCAGATTACATCTCGCGGGGAGAGCTCCAGGTCGTACTGCCTGACTGGGCGCCCATTGAACCAGCATTCCACATCTACTACCCAGGCCGCCGGCAAATGCCTCCAGGCCTGCGGGAGTTAATAGACCTGCTTCGCACCGACTCAGCTACCTGGTAGCTAGTAGCTCGGTGCTCGCCAACAGGCGGGGGGTCATCAATACTTGAGAGTCCCCAAGGACTTTGCCTACGTCCGCTTTTGCCCGATCGCTGTCTTCCCCAAAGGGCAGCTTTGGGTCCAGGCTGTGTGAAAACGCACGTGATTGTCTAACCTTCTGATCGTCGAGATCGTGGCGGGGACGATCATGAAGCGATTCATTGAAGGTGAAGCCCGGACGCAAGTCACGCTGCTGCCGGAGTGCCTGGATGATTACATCACCGAAGAAAACCCTGTTCGGGTGATTGACGTTTTCGTCGATGAACTCGACCTCGGAGCGCTCGGGTTCGAGGGTGTCGATCCGGCTGCAACGGGTCGTCCGGCCTACCATCCAGCAGTCCTGCTGAAAATCTACATCTATGGCTACCTCAACCGGATTCAGTCCAGCCGCCGGCTTGAGCGCGAGGCAGAGCGCAATGTCGAGCTGATGTGGCTAACGGGCCGGTTGGCTCCCGACTTCAAAACGATTGCCGACTTTCGGCGAGACAACGGCAAAGCCATTCGCAGCGTCTGCCGGCAATTCGTAGTGCTTTGCCGCAACCTCAATCTTTTCTCCCAGTCGATCATTGCCATCGACGGCAGCAAATTCAAAGCCGTAAATAACCGCGACCGCAACTTTACCCAGGGCAAGATCAAGGCGCGCATGCAGCAGATCGAGCAGAGCATCAACCGCTATCTTGCGGCGATGGATTCGGCGGATCGGACAGCGCCCGAGGTCGCCCAGGCCAAGGCTGAACGGCTGAGCGAAAAAATAGAAAAGCTGAAACAGCAGATGACGAAGCTCAAGGACATTGAAGCGCAGCTTCATGCCAGCCCAGATCAGCAAATATCTCTTACCGATCCTGATGCACGCTCAATGGCCACGAGTGGCGGAGGTACTGGCACGGTTGGCTACAACGTACAAACAGCAGTCGATGACAAATACCATCTGATCATTGCTCATGAAGTCACCAATGTTGGCAGTGACCGAACACAGTTGAGCAATATGGCGAACCAGGCACGCGAAGAGATCGGTGCTGAGTCGCTGACAGTGGTCGCCGACCGAGGCAATTACAAAGGTCCGGAGATCCTTGCTTGCGAGCAGGCCGGGATCACCACTTTTGTCCCGAAGCCGCTGACATCAAGCAGCAAAGCGGAAGGCAGATTCGGCAAGCAGGACTTCATCTACATCGCTGCATCGGATGAATACCGATGCCCTGCGGATCAACTACTGACCCGCAGGCATTCTTCGGTGGAAGACGGCATGTTGCTGCACTCCTACTGGTTCTCTGGCTGCCAAAGTTGCGCCATGCATAAGCAGTGTACGACGGGTAAGGAACGCCGGTTGAAGCGCTGGGAGCATGAAACGGTAGTTGAAGCCGTTCAGATCCGATTGGAGCATGACCCAGGAAAGATGAAGGTACGCCGGCAAACGGTGGAGCACCCCTTCGGAACGCTCAAATACTGGATGGGAAGCACTCACTTCCTGACCAAAACCCTACCGAGGGTAAGCACCGAGATGAGCCTTCACGTGCTTGCTTACAATCTCAAACGAATGATGAGCATCTTCGGCATCGCTGGGCTGATTGAAGCGATCAGGACATGAGTCCACGCGTTCTATGCGTCCGTATACGGCTATCTGGGCCGCTGCCGCGGCCTAGATAGCACAGGTCGCGCCTGGTGCCCGACTGAGGTAGATCTGCATTTAGATCTGCTGAATTTACAGGAGGCCCCAGCTTCTTTCGCTACTCGACGTACTTACTGGCGTTTTCACACAGCCTGGACCCATAGCGGCCATTCGCAACCGTCCGCATGCCACTTTCAGCAACGTTGCGAGCTATCAAATAGGTTGTTGGTAACACCGTAGCGCAGGCTAGTCAGACGCTACAGTAACTTCCATCGCCCAGGAAACGGAAGTATGAGCGTGCTTGATTTACTAAAATGAACTTATTTTCTCGCTATTTTCCTCCCTGTCGATGGCCCCATAGTAGGGCTATTCACACTAGGTAGACAACCCAAAAGGGGCTTCTGGTTTGCTTATTCACGGGGAAACTGCATAAGTATCGCGGCTTGATCACTGTAATCCTCCTGCAGACAGTATTTTTTCACGAGCGTAGCAGCACAACTACTTCCAATGTTGTTTTGGTTACGCTGTGCCCGCAGGCTTTCAAACGTTGCCTGAACAGCTACAAAGTAGGCCGTGTGTCCGTCTACTATGATGCGAGTGCCAAGGTCTGCTAGGCCAGGTGCATCTCGGATCTCGCTGTTACCATAGGTTATGAGCATGATCGGAGTGCTTAGGCCGTCTGCAATAGCTGCAAGACTTTCAAAGTCCTTTACTCCTACGAGGCAAATAGCATCGGCGCCGGAGCTTTCAAATGCCCTGGTTCGTTTAATAACATCTGATAAAGGCTGGGCACCTGCATGTGTGCGGGCGATTATCGCTAGCGACGCATCCACTCTTGATTCTTTAGCTGCGCGTATTTTACCTATCGCTTCATCAATACCTATGAGCTCAACCGGTCGCCCCCCGAAGCGCGCAGGCAGTAATGTATCTTCAATCGTAAGCGCTGCAACGCCAGACCGCTCAAGCTCCGTAACTGTGCGCATCACGTTCAGGGCATTACCATAACCGTGGTCAGCATCGGCAATAATCGGTAATCGGGCTACTCTCCCGATGCGTGCAGCCTGTTCTGCAAATTCGCTCAGCGTAATCAAGGTGACGTCTGGGGCACCTAATACCTGCAGAGATGCCACGGATCCACCTAAAATTCCGGCTTCAAAACCAAGGTCCGCAGCTATGCGCGCCGACAATGGATCAAACACTGAAGCCGTGGTAATACATGCTTGACCTTGAAGTATTCTGCGGAAGTCATTGCGTAATTCATGGTGGGAACGGTTTCGCATGGCGATCTCTTGAAATTATCTAGTGAGGCGTAAATTGAGGCCGTGCTAGGATTGGTGTTGGGTGTTCTGACTTATAGATAAGTGCCTTAACAAGGTTAAAAGATGGGCAGTTTAAGTGTATTCGCTAAACTGCCCCTGCTCGTCACTTGATGAAACGGACTTGGCTATTGATCTTCTCGATGACCGCACCTTTGCGTTCGTTGAAGCGGGCCTTGTTCTGCTCGAACAGGTTGTTGCCCTTGGTGTCGATGGAGATGATCAGAGGCCCGAACTCACGCACCCGGTTGACCCACAGCGTCTCCGGCATGCCCAAATCCTGCCATTCGGCACGCTCGATTTCCTCGACCTGGGTGGCGGCCAGTACTGCGCAGCCCCCGGGGAACACTGCATGTACGGCTTTGTTCTGCAGGCACCCGGTGGTGGTCTCCGGCCCCATCCCGCCCTTGCCCACGATCAGCTTGACACCGGTCTGCTCGATGAACTGCTTCTCGAATTTTTCCATGCGCATGCTGGTGGTCGGGCCGATGGACACCATCTCGAAGCTGCCGTCTTCTTTCTTCTTGACGATTGGGCCAGCGTGGAAAATAGCGCCGCCACGCAGGTCAACAGGCAGCTCGCGGCCCAGCTCGATGAGGCGGCGGTGGGCGACGTCACGGCAGGTCACCAGTTGGCCGGTAAGGTAAACCACATCGCCGACGTTGAGGTTGGCCAGATCTTCGTCGCTGATCGGGGTATTGATGATCTTCTTCACAGTACTACCCCTTCGTGGGAGAGGATGTCATAGGTCAGGTCGGCGTTGATGCGAATTTTGCCGCGGCGGTGTGCCCAGCAACCGGTGGACACTGCCACGCCAATGGTCGAGGGGTGACGCGCCGAAGACTCGATATTCACGCCCATCACGCTGCTGTTGCCGGTCAGGCCCTGCGGGCCGATGCCGATTTCGTTGAGGCCTTCTTCCAGCAGCTTTTCCATCATCGCTGCGCTTTCGTTCGGGTGGCTGGAGTCCACTTCGCGCAGAATGGCCTTCTTCGACAGGCGTGCTGCGGTCTCCACTGAGGTGGAGACACCCACACCTACCAGCAAGGGTGGACAGGCGTTTACCCCACGGGAGGTGATTACATCGAAGACAAACTCAGTCACCCCCTCATAACCTTGGCCTGGCATCAGTACCTTGGCCGAACCCGGCAACGTGCAACCGCCACCGGCCATGTACACGTCGACGATGGCGTAGTCGGCATCGGGGATGATTTCCCAGTCCAGCCACGGGATCTTCGAGCCGGTGTTGGTGCCCGTGTTCTTCTCGATGAAGGTTTCCACCGCGTTATGGCGCAGGGGCCCATGGATAGTGGCTTCCTTGGTCGCATTTTCGAGGATGCCTTCCATTTCACCGAGCAGCGGGAAGCGCGCGCCGGCCGAGATGAAGTACTGGATCACGCCGGTGTCTTGGCAACTGGGGCGGTTGAGCTTGTCGGCGTATTCCTGGTTGTCGGCCATCGAGTCGTACACCGCAATGGCCAGTGGGTTGGTTTCGGCTGCACGCAGCTTGGCCGTTTTTTCCTTCACGTCTTTGGGCAGCCGTTTGCCAATATAGGCAGTGAACTTGGCCAGCGTGTCGGTCAGCGATGAGACGGCTGCTTCTTTATCTAGGGTATCCACGGTTACTTCCTCAGTGCATCACAAGGTGTTTTTTTTCAGGGCTGACGGCAGTGAGTGGAGCCGTCCCCTGTAACGCTTCTTTCTCTGGTTCAGCGCAGGCCTTGCCATCAAGAACCTGGTTCATCCGGTCGCTATCAAGTGCACCCACCCACTTCGCGATGGCCATCGTTCCGACCGCGTTGCCGATGGTGTTGGTGATAGCGCGAGCCTCGGACATGAAACGATCGACGCCGAGCAGCAGCACCATGCCGGCTACCGGAATGTTGTCCATGGTTGCCAAGGTCGCAGCGAGCGTGATGAAGCCTGAGCCAGTTACCCCTGCCGAACCCTTGGAGGTGAGCAGCAGCACGCCGAGTACGATCAGTTGATCCATCAGCGACAAGGGGGTGTTGGTGGCTTGGGCAATGAAGATCGCGGCCATGGTGTAGTAGATGCATTGGCCGTCAGGGTTGAAGGTGAGGCCGGAGGGGATAACCAGGCCGACGACAGGCTTGGACACCCCGACCTTCTCCAGCTTGTTCATCATTTGCGGCACCACCGACTCAGATGAGCTGGTGCCGAGCACGGTGAACAGTTCTTCGCGCAGGTACTTGAGGAACTTCCACAAGCTGAAGCCCGACATCCGCGCGATGCTGCCCAGGATAATCACCACGAACAGGAAGCAAGTCAGGTACATGGTGGCCATCAATTTGCCTAGCGACGCGATTGAGCCCAAACCGTACTTGCCTACGGTGAACGCCATTGCTCCACAGGCTGCCAACGGCGCGACGCGCATGACCAAGCCAACGATGTGGAACATGCCGTGGGAGAACGCCTCCAGCACGTCAACTACCGGCTTGCCGCGTTCGCCGAGATTGGCCAGGGCGATGCCCAGCAAAGCAGAGAAAAGCAGGATCTGCAGGATTTCATTCTTGGCAAAGGCGTCGACTACGCTGCCCGGAATCAGATGCAGCAGGAAGTCGGTGACACCGCCCGTGCCAGTGGCTGCGGCTGAGGTGTAAGTGGAAATTGCCTGGGTGTCGAGGGTGGCCGGGTCGACGTTCATCCCTTGTCCCGGTTGCACCAGATTGACAACAATCAGGCCCAGGACGAGAGCGAAAGTTGACAGTATCTCGAAGTAGATCAGAGCGCGCACACCGACCCGACCCAACTCTTTCATGTTTTCCATCTTGGCGATGCCCAGCACCACCGTCGCGAAGATGATGGGCGCGAACACCATCTTGATCAGCTTGATAAACGCATCACCCAGCGGCTTCATGTCCACGCCGACCTGCGGCCAGAACACGCCTAACAGGATGCCGATCGAGACCCCGATCAGCACCTGCACGTACAACTTACCTACCCATCGCTTGACCATTGCCGTCTCAGAATTATTGTTGTGAGTCGGATTTATGTGGCGACTGGACTACGCAGCGAGAGGAAAACCTCCTCACAGGCTGGCAGCTAATAGCCCAGATTTTTTGTGGTTAATCACGCAGGGCCTAAGGTAATGGTTTTTTCAAAACGGTGTAATACAATGAAATTAAACTCATTGTTTACCTAGAGTTAATTATGAACCCAGTGTCTGAGCTTGCTTTCTTTAGTCAGCTGGTCGGGGCGGGCAGTCTGGCGGCCACCGCTCGCGAGCTGAACCTCACGCCACCTGCAGTGACGAAGCGTCTTGCGCAATTGGAAAAGCGTCTTGGGGTGCGCTTGCTTAATCGGACGACACGCAGCATCAGCCTCACGGCGGAAGGCGAGACCTACCTGGTCAATGCCAAGCGGATCCTTGAGGAAATTGAGGAGATGGAGCGGCAGGTTTCAAGCAGCCGCGCCGAACCGAAGGGGTTGCTGCGGGTGAATGCGCCTCTTGGCTTTGGGCGTACGCATGTAGGGCCGGCAATTTCATCCTTTGCCAAGCGTTACCCTGAAGTGGAGGTCCAGCTGCACCTAAGCGACCGTCCTATCCATCTTCCTGATGACGCGATCGATGTGGCTATTCGTTTCGGTGAGCTACCGGACTCCAGACTGATTGCTCGAAAGATCGCCACCAACCGCCGACGTCTCTGTGCCACACCGGGCTATCTCGACGCCTTCGGCAGACCGGAGTCTGCCCGTGATCTGATGAAACACAAATGCATCGTGTTGCGGCAAAACGATGCGGCATTTGCCACCTGGCGATTGAGTCGAGGTAAGCAAATCGAGTCCATAAAGGTTCATGGTGGCTTGAGTACCAATGACGGCGAGGTCGCTTTGAACTGGGCCTTGGAGGGGCATGGGATACTGATGCGTGCGGAGTGGAACCTGGCTGATCATTTGCGATCCGGACGGCTTGAAGAGGTGCTAGGGGACTATGAAACGCCTCCGGCAGACATCTATGCCGTTTACTTGGAACGCCTGAATTTATCGGCGAAAGTGTCATTTTTCATTGAACACCTCAGAAATTTTTTCAAGAGCAAAGCAGATCAGCAGGCAAATAGTCTTGCTGCCTGGGCGCGTTAATACTGTATCGCACCTGTTGTTGTAGAGCCTCGACTGCTTCAGGCCAGAACTCGCCCTTGGCGAACGTCTGCTTTGGGTCGAAAGCCGTCAGTCGCGACCGGCTGCTCCCGACCCATTGCGGACACTGAGACTCTACGCTGAGGTCTAGACAGCTTGTCATCCTCTAAACGCTCAACCTAGTTATCAGCGTCCACTGTCGAACCTAGGAGTTTGCCGGCAAATCAGCTATCTGTCGTCGCGCTCACTTGCCCCCAAGGTTCGCCCGAGCCCATTGCTCAGCGGTGGTTACTGGAATCGACTGCTGTTCGTTGAAGGTTCCCGATTTAGGCCATGCCACACCTCTGCCCTGTGCGAACACAGCACGGTACTTTTTGATGTGATGGGTAGGGTCTTTCCTCAGCTCATCCATCAGGAACGGAACAGTCCACACGTTAGTTTTGAACGGACGGCCCAGCGCATTTTTGAGGATGTTCGCGACTTGTCCATACGACACCGTGTCGCCTGAGAGATAGACAATCTCGTTGCGGAAGCGAGGTTCGAAGAAGACGATTTCCGCCGTGAGTGCGCCGATGTCGTCTGGTGTGGTGAGCGTCACGCCGTTCTCAAGACTGCCGAGAGCGTTAACGGTGTCATTGTCGAAGTCGACGACCTCAAATACGGGCTCGAAGAGGAAGCTGGTGAACATGCCCGTCGAGATGATTACCCATTCGGTTTCGTCTTGCGCGCGGAGCGCCTCGCGTACATCGAGTTGAGAATCGAAAAGATCTTGGGGGCTGCCCCGACCGATCACTTCGAAATCCACGCCAAACTGCCACGGGAAGTAGCGCTTCACACCCGACCTTAGCGCTGCTGTCGCCAGTTTCATGGGGGTTTCTCGACCCGCGACCATGCCGGCACAGCCTATGACAGTATCGAACCGGGCGAACACTTCAGCTAGCTGTTCAATTGAATCGTTCACCAGATCCGCAGCGACCATTTGAATGCCCAGCCCACGAAGCTCATCGATTTCGGCCTTTTTCTCCGGTATCTGGGTGTTGATGGTCGACTCCCGGAGAAGAACGCTGATTTGGGAACCGGGTGCGCGTTTTGCCACTCGCACGAGATTGCGCAGAACTGGGAGACCAAGTTCCCCGGCGCCGAGAACAAGAATGGATTGAGGGGAAAGCGGGGTTGCTTCGGTCATGATTCCTCCTGAGGCGTGATGCCTATAACATGAGCAAATGCTGGCATGATCAGGCAGTACTCGTAAGAAGGCACACACGTGATACCTAGGAGGAATAGATGACCAATCAGGACGCTCTGAGCCAGGCAGAAGCCATCTGTCAAACGCTCCGAGAAGATGATGATGGCGTCAGGCGGGAAGTCCTCGCTCACGCAGGTAGCCGATGGTCATTGGGCATCCTGCATGCCTTGGGCGTGTATGGCACGATGCGCCACGCCGAGATAAAAAGGCAGATGACTGGGGTGACCCAGCGAATGCTCACCAAGACGCTACGCGCCATGGAGCGGGATGGATTACTGCTTCGACGGGAGTTCGGGGAAATTCCACCGCGCGTTGAATACGAGCTGACGCCGCTCGGTATGGAGCTGTTGGTTCGGATGTCACCCGTTTGGATGTGGGTGGTCGAAAACGCTGAGGAATTCCGCGAGGCGCGTCGCGCTTTCGACAGTCAAGGTGAAAACAAGCCCGCCTGGCAAATCCCCACCCCGGCACTCTTTGATCCAGAGTAATCGATAGCGTTCACCCTCATTTAGATAAGTAGCACTCGATTTGACCTGGCAAAAATCGAACGCATGCCTTTGGTCTACAGCC
>NZ_BCBG01000042.1:0-46867 GCF_001320485.1 Pseudomonas sp. NBRC 111130 | reverse complement strand
TATGCACCTGTCAGCCCTGACACTGTTCAGAGGCAGGCACCTGTCCTACCTCCTGAATCCAAACACAGAAAAAGAGGGACTAAGCCCTCTTCTCATATCACAGCGCCAACCCTCAATCCGCATCCGAATCAAACAACCGCGCCAATTCCACCCGCGCCTCCTTGGCCGTCTGCATCACCTTGGCCCGGTCATCGCGCACAAGCCCCTGGGCCTCCAGCACTTCCTCGTCATGCTGGGCAAACCGCTCGATCCGGTCCGCCGCCTGCTCGTCGCTCAAGCCCAGCCCGACCAGCGCCCGACGGGTCATCTCCAGGCTGGAATAGAAGGTCTCGCGGATCGGTTCTGCGCCCACATCCGCCAGCTTGTGCACATGCTGGCGGTTACGCGCCCGGGCCAGCACTTTCAGGTGTGGATACTGGCGCTTCACCCGTTCAGCGGTGTGGATGGCGGCCTCAGGGTCATCGATGGTGATGATGAAGTACTCCGCCTCACCGACCTTGGCCGCATGCAGCACCTCGGGGCGAAGAGGGTCGCCGTAGAACACCGGCACTTGCTCGAACATGCGCGTCATCTCGATGGCGTCCACCGAGGTTTCCAGGGCAATGAACGGGATCTTCTGCGCCCGCAGGATGCGCGCGACGATCTGGCCCATGCGGCCCATGCCGACGATCACCACCCGCGGTGTGCCAGCGTCGATGGCCTTGTACTGCTCGGGCACTTCACGCGCCGGTTGCGGGCGCTTGAGGGCGCGGGCGCAGCCGAGCATCAGCAGTGGGGTGATGGCCATCGACAGGGTGATGGTCATCAGCAGCAGGTCGTAGGTCTGGGTATCGAACAGGCCCTGGTCCTTGCCCAGCTTGAACACCACGAAAGCGAATTCGCCACCGGCAGCCAGCACCATGCCCAGGCGCAGCGCGCTGGCGCTGTTCAAGCCACCGGCCAGGCGGCCGACGGCGATTAGCAGCACCAGCTTCACCGCCACCAGCAGCAGAGTCAGGCCCAGCAGCACCAGCGGCATTTCCAGCAGCAGACTCAGATTGGCGCCCATGCCGACGCTGATGAAGAACAGCCCCAGCAGCAGGCCCTTGAACGGCTCGATCTGCGATTCCAGCTCGTGGCGGTACTCCGAGTCGGCCAGCAGCAGGCCGGCGAGAAAGGCGCCCAGGGCCATGGAAATGCCGGCTTCCTCCATCAGCCAGGCGGTGCCGATCACCACCAGCAGCGCGGTGGCGGTGGACACTTCCGGCAGGCCGGTGCGGGCCACGGTGCGGAACACCGGGCGCAGCAAGTAGCGGCCGCCGATGATGACCACTGCGATACTGGCGAAGACCTTCAGGCCATGTTGCAGGCTGTCGCCGTGGCTGGTGTCCGGGCCGCTGGCCGCCAGCAACGGGACCAGGGCGATCAGCGGGATCGCGGCGATGTCCTGGAACAGCAGTATGGCGAACGCCAGGCGGCCATGGGGCGCATTGAGCTGCTTGGTTTCGGCCAGACTTTGCAAGCCGAGTGCGGTGGACGACAGCGCCAGGCCCAGGCCGAGCACGACCGCCGCCGGCAGCGACTGGCCGAAACCGAACAGGGCAATGGCGCCGATCACCGCGCCGGTCAGCAGCACCTGTGCGGTGCCGACGCCGAATACCGACTTGCGCATCAGCCACAGGCGCTTGGGCGACAGCTCAAGGCCGATGATGAAAAGCAGCAGGACCACGCCCAGTTCGGAAATGTGCGCGACGCTTTCGGTATCGCGGATCAGGCCCAGGGCCTGAGGCCCGATGGCCACGCCAGCGAGCAGGTAACCGATCACGGCCCCCAGTTGCAGGCGCTTGGCCAGTGGGACGGCGACGACTGCGGCGAGCAGGAAGATCACCGCGGTTTGTAGAAGGCTGCCTTCGTGTGGCATTGGCTCGTACTCCATGAGCTGCCGGGGCAGCGTTTGAACAGTTTGACGGACAATTCTGGAGGCTGGGGAAAGGCAAGACAATAAGCCTGGACGGAGAAACATTGTCCCTGAAAAAGAGACAGTAGCTGCTCCTACAAGCAGCCAAACTGCGCCCGATACTGCGCCGGGGTCATGCCGATCCGCTCGCAGAACACCTTGCGCATATGCCGGTCACTGCCAAACCCGCATCGGGTCGCCACCACCTTCAACGGCAGATCGCCGCATTCGAGCAGCTTGCGCGCCTGGTCGATCCGCGCATTCTGCAGGTACTGCAGCGGCGTGATCCCGATCTCGCGTTGAAAGGTCCGGGCAAAGTTGCGCCCGCTCATGGCCACCAGGTCGGCCATCTTCTGCACGGTGAACGCCTGGTCGATGTGGTCGACGATATAGGCCTGCACCCGGGCAATCGGCGAATCATCCCGCGGTACGGCGGCCAGCAGCGGCCCGTAAGGCGTCTGCCCGCCCTGGCGATGGCGGGCAACCAGCAGCACCTTGGCGACCTCCAGGGCCAGCGCCTTGCCGTGGTCCTCGGCCACCACCGCCAGCGCCAGGTCGATCCCTGCAGTGATCCCTCCCGAAGTGATCAGGCAGCGGTCGATCACGTAGATCTGGTCAGACTCGACCTTGGCCTCGGGAAACGCCTGGGCCAGGCGCTCCACGTAGTTCCAGTGGGTAGTGCAGCGATAGCCGTCGAGCAACCCGGCACGCCCGAGCACGAACGCCCCGGTGCAGATCGCGCCGAAGCGCCGTGCCCTGTCAACGGCGGCAGGCAGCCAACGCTCGATCGCCGGCAGCGCGACGTGGTAGGCCCCCGGCCCACCCGGTACCAGCAGCAGGTCGATGCGGGCTGGCAATTGCTCCAGGCGCAGGTCGGCCATCACCTTCAGGCCGCAAGAACCGCGGATGGTCCCCTGGCCTTCGGCCACGGTCACCAACCGATAATGCTGGTCTTCAGGCAGGAACCGGTTGGCAATGGCAAAGGCATCCATCGGCCCGGTCACATCCAGCATCAGCACATCATCGAACAGCACCATGGCCACGGTGCGTTGGGTGTGGTTTTCCTGCATACCTCTTTCGCCTTGAATGCTGACCGCTTGTGCGGCATGAAGCTGAGTAAGAAACGCATCTTAAGGTATCGGCCAAAAGGCCAGGGCCAGCAGCGCACAATTAACAACAATTCAGGTTTGCCTCAGGACTTTGTCATGCCCCGGCGGCGAGACTTTCTTCATTGAACAGGAGAGTCGCCATGCACCCTGGGACGCCCCAAGCGCTTCTGCACACTCCCGGCGCGCTGACCCCCGCGCGGCTGCGTCAGGCCAAGGAATTGATGTTGCACAGTTCGCTGTCGATCATCGAAATCGCCGCTGTATGCAACCTCACCCGCAGCCATTTTTCCCGTGCCTTCAAGGTCAATACCGGCCTCTCGCCCCAGGCCTGGCGCCTGCTGGCGCGCATGGAAAAGGCCAAGCGCCTGCTTGTCACCGAGGCGCCGATCACCCACGTGAGCCTGGAGTGCGGCTTCTGCGACCAGGCCCACTTCACCCGTGCCTTCAGCCGCCTGGTCGGCCAACCGCCCAAGGCCTGGCGCCTGGCACAGGCATTTTCTTAAGCCGGCTCTATCCGCCGGTATAAGCCCTTGGGACAAGCCACCCGGTAAGTCCCGCTCCGTTTTCCCAACCCAAGGAGTCACCCCATGAGCCAACCTGATTACAAGCGCCTGAACAAGGACGATGCCGTGGTCCTGCTGGTCGACCACCAGACTGGCCTGATTTCGCTGGTGCAGGACTTTTCGCCCAACGAGTTCAAGAACAACGTGCTGGCCCTTGGCGACCTGGCCAAGTTCTTCGGTCTGCCGACCATTCTCACCACAAGCTTCGAGCAAGGCCCCAATGGCCCGTTGGTGCCGGAGTTGAAAGAGATGTTCCCGGACGCGCCGTACATCGCTCGCCCAGGCCAGATCAATGCCTGGGACAACCAAGACTTCGTCAAGGCGATCAAGGCCACTGGCCGCAAGCAGCTGATCATCGCGGGTGTGGTGACCGATGTGTGCGTGGCGTTCCCGACGTTGTCGGCGCTGGCCGAGGGCTTTGAAGTGTTCGTGGTGACCGATGCTTCGGGCACCTTCAACGAGACCGTGCAGCAGGCGGCGTGGGTGCGCATGACCCAGGCGGGCGCACAGATGATGAACTGGTTCTCGGTGGCCTGTGAGCTGCACCGCGACTGGCGCAACGACATCGAAGGGCTGGGCAACCTGTTGTCGCAGCGGATCCCCAACTACCGCAACCTGATGAACAGCTATGCGGCGTTGAGCTCGCGTTGAGCTGAACCTGTACCTGCCCTTTCGCGGGCACGCCCGCGAAAGGGCAGGTACAGGTCAAGAAGAACTCACAGGCAGCGTGAAGCGGATCCGGCACCCGCCGAACTCTGAGACCAACGCCTGCAACTGCCCGCCATGGGCCTGCACCACCGAACTGCAGATCGCCAACCCCATCCCCAGCCCTGCTTGCTTGGTGGTATGGAATGGGTCAAACACCCGTGCCCGCTCCTCTGCAGCAATGCCAGGCCCGTTGTCATCGACGCAGATCTCGATCCCATCGCCGGTAACGACAGACGCAATCCGCAGCACACCATCACTGCGATAGCCCGCCAGCGCCTCCAGCGCGTTGGTGATCAGGTTGAACACCAACTGCTGCAACTGCACCGGGTCGGCCATCACGCTCACCCCAGCCTGTAGTTGTGTCTGCACGTCGACCGTGTACTTGGCAGCGTCGGCCGAGGTCAGGCGCAGCACCTCGCGGATCAGCTCGTCGACCTTGACCACCTTGAGCTGCATCGGTGCCTGCTTGGCCAGCGAGCGCAGTGCGCGGACGATGTTGGCGGCGCGCTCGCTGTCGTTACGGATATCTTCCAGGCCAGCCATCGCCTCTTCCAGGTTGGGTTCGGCGCGCTTGAGCCAACGCAGGCTGGCAGCAGCGTTGGAGGCTATCCCCAGCAGCGGTTGGCTGATCTCGTGGGCAATGGACGCCGAAAGCTCGTTCATCACCTGCAGATGGGCGCTGCGCGCAAGTTCGGCGCGTGATCGGCGCAGTTCTTCTTCCATTTGCGCACGGACCTGGTTGTCCTCGGCCAGGCGGGTATACAACTTGGCGGTCTGCAGCGACACCGCCGCCTGCGAGGCGAGGATCTCCAGCATGGCCAGGCGCTGGCTGCCGAACAGGTTAGGCACCAGGCGGTTCTCCAGGTACACCAGGCCGATCAGGACCCCCTGGATCACCAGCGGCAGACACAACACCGAGCGGGCGTTGCGCGTGTGCAGCTCCTGGCGGAAGGCCTCGGGGCAATCGCTCTGGGCGTCGTTGAGTACCAGCGGCTTCTTGGTGCGCATGGTGGCGTTGATGATCGACCGTGGCGCCTGGGTCATGAACTTCTGGCAATTGTCCATATTCACGTGCAAGCCGGCATCGTCGATATAGGCGAGGGCGGCCATCTGGAACTCAGCGCCACTGACGATCAGCAGTGCACCGTGATCGGCGCCGGAATGCTGGGTGAGGTGACCCATCAGCGTTTCGATCAGGCCTTCGAGCAGCACTTCTTCAGACAACGCCCGCGCCGCCTCGATGCCGGCCTCCAGGTCCAGCTTGGCCTGCTGGGTGGCGCGGTGGGTCTCCTGAACGGGCTGGGTGCGCAGGAACGGGTGAAGGGCCTCCAGCTGGTGCACCTTGCCGGTCGCGCCCCAGATATGGAAGCAATCGCGGGCGATGCGCAGGTGCAGGTTGGCGCCGGAGATCAATCCGCTGGGGATGCAGACCTCGGCCAGCTGTTCATGGGCCAGCGCCTGTTCGTGGATGAAACCGGCAGCGGTCGCGGCGATTTGCGCCTGGTCGAAGCAGCGGATGGCCGTCAGGCCGTCGCCTTCGAGCTTGGCGATCACCCCTTCGATCAGCAGCAGCTTGTTGCGAAAGGTCACAGGGTTGAAACAGGCCCAGCGGCTGAAGCGCTCGCGCAGGGATTGCAGTACGGCCAGCTTGTCGGCAAGGCGGCCGGGGGCTTCCGGGCTGCCCAAGGCCAGGCCGCGGAACAGGTGATAGTCTGCCAGGTTGATGTGCGCAGGTGCCGCCCAGGCGCTGTCGCCCGCTGCGCTCAGGCTGCGCATGGCTTGCGCGATATCACCCAGGTAGAACGCTGACATACCGTTGAACAGGTGCTGGAAGAACAGCGTGGTGGGTGACTGGGCATGCAGGGGCGAGGCTGTGCCGGGCATTCCGCTCAGGCTGGCGACGAACCCCTGTTGGGCGTGCAGGATCTGTTCGATATCGCTGTAGCCGAAACTGCGCACAGTGGCCAGACCCTGTACCACTTCCTCGGCGACCTGTGGCAGGTAGCGGCCCATGACCAGTGAGTCGGAAACCAGATGGTTGCAGGCATGGCAGGTCATCGCCAGGTCGCCGCTAAAGCGGGTCGAATCAATTGCCTCCAGCGCCGTGCGGCGGGCGAACTCCATGGGTGAGGTCCAGGCGCTGACCCGGTCCAAGGCCAGCAGGGCGCTGGTGAGATCAGCTTCGAAACCGTGTCGCTCGATCAGCTTCAGCGCTGCCAGGCAGCAGGCGTGGCCGTCGTGGTAGTTGCCGAAGCGATCGGCGATCATCACCCCGTACCAGGCCAGACCGTAGGTGCTGCCCGGGGCGACCCCCTGCAGCAACGACAGCTCCATGAGCTTGGTCAGGTGCAGGAAGCGGATATCGTCCTGCACGAAAAACGACGACGACAGGGTGGCCAGCAGGCCGATGGCAACGGCCACTTCCTCCGAGTCGGTGCGCGGTAGCGAGGCCAGGCAATGACGCCCTTTCTGTTCGATCAGGGCCTCTACCTGCGCATGGCTGGCCTCCACCTGCTGTGGGGCGACACCGCGAGCCAGGCTGATGCCCAAAAGCTCGAGGCCGGCGACGGCGGTGGTGATGGCGGCCTGGTAGTCGCCGCGCAAGGTGTGCAGGCGTGCCTGCAGCTTGCATACCCGCGCCCGGTCCAGCGGCGAGCATGCGCGCTGAAGGCATTCGATGAGTCGCCCCTGGGCAGCGGCCATGCGCGACAGTTGCAAGTCACACTCCGCCGCCATACAGGCGATAGCAAAGGCATGGGTGGCGTGGCTTTGCGGCGTTGCGCCGTGGATCAGCAACTGCTCGCACACCTGCAGATGAGCTGCCGATTGTTCACACGCACCGCTGTCGCGCGAACGCAGCGCCGCTTCACGCAAAAGCTGCAGGAACACATCGCGCTCATCCGCTGCAAACCCGCGGGGGCTGGCGCGTTGCAGCTGACTGGCGATCTCGAAAACCACCTCCTGCAAGTCGTTGTGCCAAACCTGGAGCATGGCTTGGGCTATGCGTGCATGCAGTTGAGCCCGATCACAGGTGGGTGTGAGTTGATAGGCGGCCTCCATCACCCGGTCATGGGCGAAGCTCAGGCCTTTCTGGCCCGGCAGCAGGAAGCCCATGTCAATCAAGGCTTTCAGCGGTTTATCCGGCGGCGGTACAAGCAGCAGGTGCAGCAGGCGCTCATTGCAGCGGCTGCCTGCCGCGCTGGCGACCCGCAGCACATCGCGCTGGGGGGCCGGCAGGCGTGCCAGGCGGTGGATCATCAGGTCGGCGACGTTGTCGGCGTAACGTTGCCGGGCCACGGCCTGCAGGCACCATGACCAGCGCATGGCCTGGGTGTCGAAAGTGAACAACCGGTCCTCGACCATGGCCTTGAGGATCTGGTTGATAAAGAACGGGTTGCCGGCGGTCTTGTCGTGCACCAGTCCGGCAACCTGCAACGCCTCGTCTGGGCTGACGTGGTAGCGCTCACTGATCAGTTCGGTGACTGCACCGACGTCCAGTGGGCGCAGGTTCAGTGTCGTGGAGCGCAGCGCTACGGGAACTGCCAGCGGCACGCCAGCAGTGGGCGTATCGTTGCGCCGGGTGACGATCAGCAGCAGGTTGTCCGGCGCCTGGGCAAGCAACTGTGCCAGTAGCTGCCGTGTGCCATCGTCAGCCCATTGCAAGCCATCGAAACACAGCACCAGCGGGTGGCCTGGGTAGCTGAATACCTGCAGGAACTCAACGATCGCCCGCTGTTCTTTGTGCAATGCCAGGCGCGTGGGCTTTTCTGGCAACTCGGGCAGTGGACCCAGAATCAATTGCAGGTCCGGTGCCAGTTTGCCGAGCAGCCGACCGTGGCCTTCGATGCGCTGCAGGATCTCGCGGCGCAGGGTGTCGAGGTCCTGGCTGTTCTTGGCCAAGAGCTGGGTGGTCAGTGAACCGAGGATCTCTACCCAGGGGGCATAGGGCACGGCCTGGTCCGGACTGTTGCACTTGCCGACAGCCCAGTAGCCTTCGGCATGCGCTTTGAGTGTGGCCTCGACCAGGCTGGATTTGCCCAGACCCGCAGCGCCGTTGATGAACAGCACTTGGGGCTTGCTGTCGCGACGCTGAGTATCGAGCATCAGGGCGATCAGCTTCTGTTCGGCAGTGCGGCCATACAAGCGCTCGCGACTGGGCGAAACCGGGTCGGCGCAGCCGGGCTCGAAGGGGGCGATGGTTTTGCTTGCGGTCCACTGCCGTTGGCAATGGGCCAGGTCTACGGCCAGAGCCCGGGCGCTCTGGTAGCGGGCGTCAGGTTCCTTTGCCAGGGCCTTGGCCAGGATCCGGCTCAGTGGCAGCGGTACCTGGCTGTCGACCTCACAAGCCGAGCGTGGCTGAACGCCGGCGTGCAGCTGGCGCCAGTGCTGGGCATCCCGCCCGGCCAGCGGCAGCTCGCCCAGCAGCAGCTGGTAGAGAATCGCACCCAGGGCGTAGATGTCGCTGCGCCGGTCGCTGCTGCTGCCGTGGGGGCAGATCTGCTCCGGCGCCAGGTAGGCCCAGTTGCCGAGCGCGTTGCCCTGTTCGCTGATCAGCTCTGGTGTGTCGGCACGAAAACAGCCCAGCCGCACCCGCTGGTTCGCCTGCAGGCAAACATGTTCGGGCTGCAACGCACCGTGCAGCACATTGCGCTCGTGGGCCTGAGCCAGGGCGTCGGCGGCATTTACCGCGATATCGAAGAACAGGGGCAGGTCAACCGGGCCTTCACTGATCAGGTCGGCGATGGAGCGGCCGGTCGGGTACACCAGCAACGGGCCTTCGGCGCAGCGGACGAACGCTGAGGGGATGACCGCCCACTGCGGGTCCAGCTGCAGGCGATAGTCACGCTCCAGGCGCTGGCAGGCTGCGGGAGCTTCGAGCGGGGCGCGCACGGCAATCCAGGCCTGGCGAGAGACGGGGTCATGCAAGCGGAAATAGCTGAGCTCACCGTCCTGGCCCAGCTGCGTGATGTTGCAGCGATTCAGCCAGCCGTCGTCGATCGACTGGTCGAAATCGATAGGCCTGTTGGCGAGGCGTTCATCAAGCATAAAGCACCCCCTGCTAGCGACATCCTGGCGCACGAGTATACGCAGCCGCCCGCTCAACAATGGGCGCTGCGGGCGGCTTGGCAGGAACGGGCACGCTGTTGTCCGTTATCAATACCTGGCGGCTGGAGGGCGCTTGTATAGTGAAAAGGCCACCTATCCCTCGGGATAATTGTCTGAATGCGTGTGCTCGCCTAGGCTGCCCGAGGCTGCGCAGACGCCCATGCCCGCGAGAGGAAACCATGATCCGAATAGGCAACGCCCAGGTGTCGCTCGAGCGACGAGAAGCCTTTCTCGATGGCAAGCCGATCCTGTTGGGCGGGCGGGCATTCGAGGTGCTGGCCACGCTGATCAAGGCCAAAGGCCGGGTGGTTGGCAAGGATGAGCTGTTCAGCCAGGTGTGGGCCGGCACGGTGGTCGAAGACAACAACCTGCAGGTGCAGGTGTCGCTGTTGCGCAAGGCCTTCGGTGACCGCGGGCTGATTCAGACCGTGCCGCGGCGGGGATACCGCCTGGCCGCCCAGGTGAGCTTCGATGTCCCTTGCCTGGCGCTGGGCCAGTCACCGTTGTGCGCCATGGCCGAAACCAGCGAACCGTGCTACGACGTTGCCAACGTGCCTGTGCTGGTTGTGGATGACGACCCTTCTGTGCGCAAGGCGCTCGGTCGCCTGCTGGGTTCGCGGGATATTCCACACCGGTTGTTCGCCAGTGCCGAAGCGTTGTTCGACGCTCGCCTGGAAAGCCCCTGCGCCTGCCTGCTGCTGGATATGCATCTGGCCGAAACCACCGGCCTTGAGGTTCAGGCTACGTTGCGCCGGCTAGCGCTACCCTGGCCAATCATGTTCATGACCGGCTTCGGCACCATCCCCATGACGGTCCAGGCCATGCGCGCCGGGGCCGTCGAGTTCCTGACCAAGCCCTTCGACGAAGACCAGTTGCTGGTGCTGCTTGATTCGGTACGCGCACGCGCGGTGATCGAGGGGCGCAAATGGCAGCATGCGCGACAGGTCGAGGAAAAGTACCAGCACCTCACCCAGCGCGAACGCCAGGTGTTCTCGCTGGTGGTCGGCGGCTTGTCGCACAAGCAGATCGCCAGGGAAATCGGCACCAGTGAAGTGACCACCAAGGTGCACAAGAAGAACATCATGAACAAGATGCAATCCCGCTCGCTACTGGAGCTGGTAGCCATGCACAACGTCATCGACGCCCGGCCCGGCGCATGAACAGAGCGGTGTGCATCGTTGATGATGATGCTTCGGTGCGCAAAAGCCTGGGTAACCTGCTGCGCTCAGCGGGGTTCGAGTGCCTGGCGTTCGCGACGGGGGAGGTGTTCCTGGCCTCGAACCAGGTGCGCGAGGCAGGCTGCGTGCTGCTCGACCTGAAAATGCAGGGGATGAACGGGCTGGACGTGCAGCAGGAACTGGTGCGGCGGGGTTGGCTTTTGCCAGTCATCTGCATGTCGGCGCACTGGGACGAGCGGGCGCTGCAGGCGGCGCTGCGCAATGGCGCACGGGGTTGTCTGGGCAAGCCGTTTTCCGAAGAGGTGCTGCTCAAGCTGGTCGAAGAGGCGTTGGCAGGTGAATGAGCACACCTGAACAATCAATCGCCGAGCAGGCGGGCGATGCTCGCTGGCTTGATAGAAGCCCGAGACCTTTGCCATGCCACGCCTCAAGCCCTTCCTCGAGCCGAAATCGGCGGCCCTGACTGCCAGCGGCCTGCTGTTCATGCGGGTGATGGCTGCTGTGCTGCTGTTTTCCATCCACGGGTTGCCCAAGCTACTGGACTGGAGCGGGGAATTGCAGCGCATCGAAGATCCATTTGGCCTGGGTGCGCCGCTGACCCTGGGCCTGGCGGTGCTTGCCGAGGTGGTTTGCCCGGTGTTGCTGGTGCTGGGCGTGGTGGCGCGGCTGGCCTGCCTGCCGGTGCTGGCAGTGTTGCTGGTGGCGCTGGTGGTGGTGCATCCAGAGTGGTCACTGGAGCAAGGGCAGTTTGCCTGGTTGCTGGTGGCCCTGTATGGCGGGCTGGCATTGACCGGGCCTGGGTTGTACTCGGTGTCTGGATTGATCGGTCGAAACAGATTGTCCTGACCTTGTGGCGGCAAGGCAGCCCCAAAGCGCTAGCTGCTCCCCGGCCGGTACTGCAACGCCTCGGCCAGATGCCCCCGGCGGATCGCCTGGCTACCTTCCAGATCCGCCAATGTACGTGCAACCTTCAACAGCCGGTGCGCCGCCCGCAAAGAAAGCGTTAGCCGCTCGCAGGCACTTTCCAGCCAAGCCTGGTCTGCCGCTGCCAGCTGACAATGGCTGCGTAACCCGTCGAGGTCCAGAAACGCATTGGCACAGCCTTGCCGTCGCTGCTGCACTTCGCGGGCCTGGGCTACCTTGGCGGCCACGTCGGCACTGGTTTCCCCGCTTGGCTGGTGGCTGAGCGTGGTGGTCTCGCGGGCCACGGTCAGGTGCAAGTCGATGCGGTCCAGCAACGGCCCCGACAGCTTGTTGCGATACCGTGCAATCTGCTCGGTGCTGCAGCGGCAGCGGCCAGTCGGGTCACCCAGGTAGCCGCAAGGGCAGGGGTTCATCGCCGCCACCAGCTGGAAGCGCGCCGGAAAACGCACCTTGTCGCGCGCCCGGGCAATCACGATCTCGCCCGATTCCAGCGGTTCGCGCAGCACTTCCAGCACGCGCCTTTCAAACTCTGGCAGTTCGTCGAGAAACAGCACGCCATGGTGCGCCAAGGTGATTTCGCCTGGCTGCGGCCGGCTGCCGCCGCCTACCAGCGCCGGCCCCGAGGCCGAATGGTGCGGGTGGCGAAACGGCCGCTGCGGCCAGCTGCTCAGCGGCGTATGGCCACTGACCGACTGGATCGCCGCGACTTCCAGCGCCTCATGCTCATCCAGCGGTGGCAGCAGGCCGGGCAGGCGGCTGGCGAGCAATGTCTTGCCCGTACCGGGTGGCCCGGTGAACAACAGGTTATGGGCGCCGGCCGCGGCCAGCAGCAATGCCCGCTTGGCCGCGACCTGGCCCTGTACCTCGCTGAGGTCCGGATAAGGCTGTTGCTTCAGGACCAGGCCATTGGCGGCAAACGGGGCTAGTGGCACCTGCCCGTTGAGGTGCGCCACCAACTCGAGCAGGTGACCCACTGCATACACCGCAAGCCCGCCGGCCAGGCTGGCTTCCTCGGCATTTTCCCGGGGCACCACCAGCGCCCGGCCGGCCTCGCGCGCCGCCAGTGCTGCTGGCAACACGCCCTGCACCGGGCGCAATTTTCCCGACAGGGCCAGCTCGCCCAGGCATTCCATTTCCGCGAGGGCCGGCAACGGCACCTGGCCATCGGCGGCGAGGATGCCCAGGGCGATAGCCACGTCATAACGCCCGCCGTCCTTGGGCAGGTCGGCCGGGGCGAGGTTCTGGGTGATGCGCCGCTGCGGGTAATTCAGCCCGGAATTGACGATAGCGCTGCGCACACGGTCCTTGCTCTCCTTGACCGTGGTTTCCGGCAGGCCGACCAGGGTGAGCTGGGGCAGGCCGTTGGCTAGATGCGTTTCGACGCTGACCGCCGGGGCCTGTACGCCGACCTGGGCGCGGCTATGGACGAGGGCGAGGGACATGGACGCTCCGTTGTCGCTTGATATAAAACCGCTTCCTGCGGGTTGTCACAGCCTAGTGAGTATCTGCAAGGCGAGCGCAAGAGAAATGCGACTTAACGTTGCACGACAGGTTTTTCCCCTGCTTTTCACGTCCTGACAAATACTGGATCCAATACTTTGCGAAGATCCCGGCTATGGCTTAGTGTTCAAGAGCGACTGTTGTTGCCAGTGGATGGCAACGCGACCCTTAAATGGACTTAAGGTACTGCCCGTGCAAACCCTCAATCTCACCCGCCAGCAGCTCCGAGAATGGGTGCAGGCCAATGAATACGCTGAGCTTAACCGCCTTTTCGATGCGCTCGAGACGCAATGGCTGCAGGCGCCACCTGGTGAATGCCCGGTTTACCTCGAAGCTGTGCAAGGCCACCTGCTGGATTGGGACAGACAGGGCAGCAAGGCCCTGACGCAAACCCTCAAGGCGTGGATCGACGCCTGCCCCAAGGCATATCACCCGCATGTGGTGATGGGTTTTCACTGCTTCAGCCGTGCCTGCCAGATCCGTGGGCCGGCTGGCTGCCATGAAGTGTCGGAAGAACGCTGGCTGGCTGCTGAACAGGCCTGCGAAAAGGCCGCGGCGCATTTTCTGCGGGCCATGGCGCTTAGCGCACAGCCTGTGGCGGCAGTGATCGGCATGCTGCACATCAGTTCGCGCTTGGGTGAGCCAGGCTGGCTGGTCGAACTGTTCGATGGCCAGGTGGCGCGTTATCGGCCCAGCGCGCATGCCGATGTGGAGGTGCAGGAGGCCGCAGCGCCATTGTTGGTCAAATTCGGCCTGACGCCTTTGCAGGTGCTGCCGCAGGCATTGCCTGGCAGGTTGGGCGCGCGCTTGCACGAGCGGGGCGAGAGCGCCCGGGATTACTGGCTGCGCCATGCGCTGGCCTGGTTCACCGGCTGCTTCGAGGCGATCGAGGCCTATGCCACCTACCTGACCCCACGCTGGGGAGGCAGCGATGAGGCGATCGATGCACTGGCCAATGGGCCGCTGTGCCGCGCTTGGCCTGAAGCACAGCGCAATGCGATTCGTTGGCTGGTGCTGCAAGAAACATTCTGGCTGCCGCATGCCAGGCAACTGCCGCAGATCGCGGCTTGGCAAACAACCTTTGGCCAATGGGGACAGCGCGAACTCCGGCCCAAGGAGCGTGCCACGCTGCTGGCCTGGCGTGGGGCTCTGAGGCGCTGTTCGGTGCGTGACTACGCCGGGGCGATGCGCGACTTTGTCGATAGCGTCGCGCTCTACCCTGACCACGGCTTCGTCGCGACCATTGGCGAGCCTTTCCACAGTCTGGTGTGCCTGGTGCTGTTCCACGAGGCGGAGGACGATTCGCAGGTGCTGCGCACCGTCATCGAGCGGCTGTGCGATGACCGCCGACAGGCAGCGGCCTGTGCGCTGCGGGCGGTAGGGCACCAGTTTGGACTGTGGGGCTTTGGGCAATCCGCCGAGCAGGCACGCACGTGGTTGCTCATGGCCGTCAGGCGCCAGTGCGGGGGCGACGGGCAGGGCTTCGATGTGCTCGATGTGCCGCGCCTGCTCTGGGCTGCCAGCCTGCATGAGGCCGCGTATTTCCTGTATGAAACCTGTGCGGAGCTGAAACTGCCAAATGCTGCCATCGCGCTGTACGATCTGCACCGTGGCTGGTTGGACAACACGCCAGCGCATTACCTCAATGGCAAGGCTGCTGAGCACTGGCTGCTGTGCGCGGCGGAGTCTGGGCACCTGCAGGCCAAGTTTGACCTGGCCTGCCAACGCATGAGCGCGCTCAAAGGGCTGGAGGACCGCAAAGCAATGCTGGCGGTCAAGCGGCTGCTGCTCGACGCCATGGCCGAGCCGAACATCCATGCCAGGGCACAGTTGCAGTTAGCCATCTTGTTGCGCCAGTACGGTGATGCGCGAGAGCGTGTCGAGGCGGTGAGCTATTTGCTCCAGTTGGCCGAGCACCCTGATGCCTGGACCGCCGCGCGCGCCTGCGCGGAGCTTGGGCTGGCCTGGATGCAGGGCTGCGGCACGCGCAAGCAGAGTCGCTTCGCGGCAATCGAATGGGTTGATCGTGCCGTTGCGCTGCAGTCGAGCGATCCGCTCATCGAGAAAATACAGGCCGAGATCCGCAATTCGCACAGCCGGGTCAAGACGCTGTTCACGGTGTGCGGTGCGGCGTTGTTCCGTGGCGACTTGCGTGCCAGCGAGCTACCGCCCAAGGCCAGCGGCCAGCACCGGGCTTCGGCCTGATTGAAACGGGTGCTGCAATGCAGCCCCCGTGTTTTACCGGACGTCTTGCTTGGCGATTGTCATTCCTGCGCAGCGCTTGGCAGCCGGGCTTCCAGTTCAGCCACTTGCTTTTCCAGGGCTTCGAGTCGGGCGCGGGTGCGGGCCAGGACGACCATCTGACTGTCGAATTCCTCGCGGCTGACCAGGTCCAGCTTGCTGAAGGCCCCTTGCATCAATACTTTGAACTGGCTTTCCAGTTCGGCGCGGGGCTGGGCGGTATCGCTGCTGAACAGGCGCGAGGCCTGGTCGCTCAGGGCGTCGAGAAGGGCTTTGGGCGCGAGCATGTTCGGCTGTCCACTGAAACTGAGAAATGGCCCGCAGTGTAGCACGGGCCAACCCGCTTCCTGGACTGCGGGCCACTGCACGCTTTTTGAGCAGTTGGCCAAGTCCGCCTGCACCGAAGTTGTGCATGATTGCCATGCTGGCGACTGGCCAATCCCGACTGATTCACATAACCCGCTGTTTTCCGCCGGTTTAACGGAACTGGCAAGGTTTCTGCAAAGACCTGTACGAGCCATGCACTGATGCAGTTCCTTGTGACCAGGCAGTGCGCACGCGGAGCCGGATGCCGACGACGCGTTACAAAGCCAACCGCTGCGCTTAGACTTGAGACGGGTTTGTTTTCCTGGGGCAAGTCCACCAAATCGGGAGAGAGTTTCATGAAGCTAGTCACAGCCATCATCAAGCCGTTCAAGCTGGACGACGTGCGCGAGTCGCTGTCGGAAATCGGCGTGCAGGGCATTACCGTCACCGAAGTCAAAGGTTTCGGCCGGCAGAAGGGCCACACCGAGCTGTATCGCGGCGCGGAATATGTGGTCGACTTCCTGCCCAAAGTAAAGATCGACGTCGCCATCGACGACAAGGACCTTGATCGAGTGATCGAAGCCATCACCAAGGCGGCCAACACCGGCAAGATCGGTGACGGCAAGATCTTCGTGGTGAATCTGGAGCAGGCGATCCGCATCCGTACCGGCGAAACCGATACCGACGCGATCTAAGCGCCGAAAAAGCCTCACCAAACCCAACGCCCCAGGAGAAAACAACATGACTCTGCGTAAGATCGCAGGGCTAGGAGCCCTATTGTCCCTCGTAATGCCCGGGCTCGCCCTGGCAGAGGAAGCAGCTGCCCCAGCGCTGAACTCCGGCGACACCGCCTGGATGCTCACCTCGACAGCGCTGGTGCTGTTCATGACCATTCCAGGTCTGGCCCTTTTCTACGGCGGCATGGTGCGTTCCAAGAACGTGCTGTCGGTGATGATGCAGTGCTTTGCCATCACTGGCCTGATCAGCATCCTCTGGGTCATTTATGGCTACAGCATGGCCTTCGATACCACCGGTATGGAAAAAGGCGTGCTCAACTTCAATTCGTTCGTCGGCGGCTTCTCCAAGGCGTTCCTGAGCGGCGTCACGCCGGCCAACCTGACTTCGGCCACTGCACTGTTCCCTGAGGCAGTGTTCATCACCTTCCAGATGACCTTCGCCATCATCACCCCGGCACTGATCGTCGGTGCCTTTGCCGAGCGCATGAAGTTTTCGGCGATGCTGGTGTTCATGGGTATCTGGTTCACCCTGGTCTACGCCCCGATCGCGCACATGGTCTGGAGTGGTGACGGCGCGCTGCTGTGGGACTGGGGCGTGCTCGACTTCGCTGGCGGCACCGTGGTGCACATCAACGCCGGTATCGCTGGCCTGGTCTGCTGCCTGGTGATGGGCAAGCGCAAAGGCTACCCGACCACCCCGATGGCTCCGCACAACCTGGGCTACACCTTGATGGGCGCGGCCATGCTGTGGATCGGCTGGTTTGGCTTCAACGCCGGTTCCGCCGCCGCTGCCAACGGCACTGCCGGCATGGCCATGCTGGTGACCCAGATTGCCACCGCTGCCGCTGCGCTGGGCTGGATGTTCGCCGAGTGGATCTTCCACGGCAAACCCAGTGCCCTGGGCATCGCCTCGGGTGTGGTCGCCGGCCTGGTCGCCATCACGCCGGCCGCCGGGACCGTGGGCCCTATGGGCGCTCTGGTGATAGGTCTGATCTCCGGTGTGATCTGCTACTTCTGCGCCACCACCCTCAAGCGCAAGCTGGGTTATGACGACTCCCTGGACGCCTTCGGCGTGCACGGCGTCGGCGGCATCATCGGTGCCATCCTGACCGGCGTGTTCGCAGCACCGGCCTTGGGCGGCTTCGGTGCAGTCACCGATATCGGTGCCCAGGTCTGGGTTCAGGCCAAGGGCGTGATCTTCACCGTGGTCTATACCGCCATCGTCACCTACGTGATCCTCAAGGTGCTGGATGTGGTGATGGGCCTGCGGGTCAACGAAGAAGAAGAGTCGGTCGGCCTCGACCTGGCTCAGCACAACGAACGCGGCTACAACCTGTAACCGCGACGCTGGTAAAACTTGCCCGGTTCGCCGGGCATTTTTTTGTCTGTTTTTTGCGATTTCGCGCAGTGCAAACGGTTTATCACTCACGTTCGCGACGCAGGCCAAAAACTTACAAGTCTTCGGGCATTTATGGTGCTTTGCTTTTTCCACGAGCGCGCTAGAATGCGCGCCAAAGAGTGTTGGGTGAGTAGCCCCCACGCTTCTCCAGCCTTTGCTAGGCTTGCCAATAGCGTGTGGCCAGCAGGGTTCAAGGATTTGTCAGGTCTTGCCAGGAGTAGGGCCTGCTGGGTGCCGCCTCCCATCAGGAGCGCCGACCCAAGGGCAGTGGCCTAACCCACGGCCAGTTGAATTTTCACTGGTGGCTGCCGGTCTACGGCTGCACCGGTCTATAACTAACCTGCTTTTCGCAAGTCATGAGGTAGAACATGAGCGACGACGATCTGGAAAATGATGACCTCGAAGTAGGCGACGAAGACGAGGCTGATGAAGGCCTCGAAGCGGCGGCTGACGATGGCGTGGAAGATGCTGGCGATGACGACAGCAGCCCGGCACCGACTGCCAAGGGCAAATCCAAGGCCGCTGTCTCGGTAGACGAGATGCCGAGCATGGAAGCCAAGCAGAAGGAGCGTGATGCCCTGGCCAAGGCGATGGAAGAATTTCTTTCGCGCGGTGGCAAGGTGCAGGAAGTCGAGGCCAACGTGGTCGCCGACCCGCCCAAGAAGCCGGACAACAAGTACGGCAGCCGCCCTATCTGAGTGGCTGAGTGCAAAAAAGCCCGCCGTCGCTGCGGGCTTTTTTGTGCCTGTCTTTCAGGGTTACGCGGTCTGTGTGGGAGCGCCCCGGCAAGGCCGCTCCCACAATGTCAGCGCCAGCTGGCCAGAATGTCAGGCAGCTGGGACAAACGCTGGATCTCTGCATCCGGCGCCCGGTCGCCAGCCCAGGCCTTGCCCTGCGGGTTGAACCATACGGCGCGCAAACCGGCGCGTTGGGCCCCGGCAATGTCATCGCCCGGGTGGTCGCCGATGTGCACTGCCGCACTGGCCTCGACCTCGCCGAGCTTGAGGGCCTCCATGAACGGTGCCGGGTCCGGCTTGCCGATGCCCAGGTCCTCCGCACAAAGGGCAAAGCGGAAGTAATCCGCCAGCCCCAGTCGGCGTATATCGGCGTTGCCGTTGGTGACCACGCCCAATGTGTAGTGATGGCGCAGGATCTCCAGTACCGGCTGTACCTCGGGGAACACTTCGATCTGGTGGCGCGCATGCAGGAAAACTTCAAAGCCCTCGTTCGCCAGCTCCTGCGCCTGCTTCTCGCTGTAGCCGACTTCCTCCAGGGCGTGGAACAACACACGTCGGCGCAGGGCGCTGATGCGGTGCTTGAGGCCCGGCTCGGCTTGCACCAGGCGTTCGCGAATGGCGAACAGGTGTTCCACCGGCACGCCGCCGAGGACTGGCGCGTTGGCTTCGAGCCAGTCGCGCAGCACGACCTCGGCACTGGCAATCACGGGCGCGGTGTCCCACAGCGTGTCGTCGAGGTCGAAGGTGATCAGCTTGATGCTCATGAGTCTGTGCCTTTGCTGCGTTTGGCCCGAGGGTGGGCACTGTCGTACACCGCGGCCAGGTGCTGGAAGTCCAGGTGGGTGTAGATCTGCGTGGTGCTGATGTCGGCGTGGCCGAGCATTTCCTGCACCGCACGCAGGTCCTGGGACGATTCCAGCACGTGGCTGGCGAAGGAGTGGCGAAGCATGTGCGGGTGCAGGTGCTGGCCAAGCTCGCGCTCGCCGGCAGCCTTGACCCGCAGTTGGATGGCGCGTGGGCTCATGCGATTGCCCTGGCGGGTGATGAATACGGCGCTGTCACGCGGCGCGCCGATGCCACGCAGCTTGAACCAGGCCTGCAACGCCTCACGGGCCTTGCGCCCGACCGGTAATACGCGGGTCTTGCTGCCCTTCCCGAGTACTTGCACCAGGCCGGCAGCCAGGTCGAGCTGCTCGAGGTCGAGGTTGTTCAGTTCGGACAGGCGCAGGCCGGAGGAATAGAACAATTCGAGGATGGCCTTGTCACGGCGGGCGATAAAGTCGTCATCGACGCCGCCATCGAGCAGCTGCAGGGCTCGGTCGGTGTCCAGCACCTTGGGCAGCCGGCGTTCGCCCTTGGGCGCGCTCAGGCCGTTGGCCGGGTCGTGCTGGCACAGGCCTTCGCGATTGAGGTAGCGGTACAGGCCGCGCACCGCCGACAGCAATCGCGCCAGGCTGCGCGAGGACTGGCCGTGATGGTGCAAACGGGCGATAAGCTGGCGCAGCTGCTGAATCTGCAGGGCGCCCCAGCCGGCGATGCCTTGGCTATTGCAATATTCGATGACCTTGTCGAGGTCGCGGCGATAAGCCAGCAGGGTGTGTTCGGACACCTGGCGCTCGTTGCGCAGGTGTGCGCAATAAGCCTCCAGCTGGCGTTCCATCAGCGCACCGGACGCAGGGTCTGGGTCACGCGCGGCACCACGCGGCCAAGCACTTCGGCGATGTAGCCGAGGAACAAGGTGCCGACGCTGCTCTTGTAGTGCTGCGGGTCGCGGCTGCCGATCGCCAGCACGCCATGCAGCCCTTGATATTCGAGGGCGGCAACCGCACTGGAGCCGACCTCCTGCTGCTGCTCCTTGCCGAACAGGAAGGCCAGCTCGTGCTCGCGCAGATTGCCGCTGACCGTCTTGCCACCGCCCAGCAGGCCACCGATGGCTTGCTGAGCTTCGGCATTGCTGACCCAACGGCCTACGGGCGCTGCGTTGTCGCCGAACAGGATCAGGCTGACGAAAGGCACCTGGAATTCCTGGCGCAGGCTGTCTTCGACGGCCATCACCACTTCTTCCAGGCTGCCGGCATCGAGCAGGTCGAGGATCAGCCGACGGGTCTTGTCGAACAAACGGTCGTTGTCCCGGGCCACATCCATCAGTTGCGACAGGCGATGGCGCATCTCGATGTTGCGGTCGCGCAGCAGCTTGAGCTGGCGTTCCACCAGCGACACGCTGTCACCGCGCTGGTGGGGGATGCGCTGGTCGATCAACAGCTCGTCGTGCTCGGCGAAGAAAGTGGGGTGGGCGCGCAGGTAGGCGACCACCGCATCGGCATCGAGCTCATCGGGCTGCTGGGGTACTGGCTGATCGGTCATGGCGGTTACTCGCTTAGAGACGAACCTGTCCTTCGAAGACGCGTACGGCTGGGCCTGTCATCAACACGGGCTTGCCAGGGCCGGCCCATTCGATGTGCAGGCGGCCACCTGGCAGGTCGAGGGACACCGGAGAGTCCATCCAGCCCTGGCTGATGGCGGCGACGGCTGCGGCGCAGGCGCCGGTGCCACAGGCCTGGGTCTCGCCAGCGCCACGTTCCCACACCCGCAGGTTGGCGCGATGGCGGTCGATGACCTGGAGGAAGCCGGCATTCACCCGCTGCGGGAAGCGCGGGTGGTTTTCGATTTTCGGGCCAAGCTCATGGACCGGCGCGGTGTGCACATCATCGACGCGCAGCACGGCATGCGGGTTGCCCATGGACACGGCGGCAATCGAATACACCTGGCCGTCTACCTCCAGCGGGTAGTTCACTGCCTGTTCATCGGCAATGAAGGGGATTTCTGCCGGGACGAAGCGCGGCGGGCCCATGTCGACACACACCTGGCCGTCGTTCTGCACGTCCAGCTCGATGATGCCGCCCTTGGTTTCCACGCGGATGCGCTTTTTCGCGGTCAGGCGCTTGTCCAGCACGAAGCGGGCAAAGCAGCGCGCGCCGTTGCCGCACTGCTCGACCTCGGAGCCGTCGGCGTTGAAGATCCGGTAGCGGAAGTCCACTTCCGGGTTGCTCGGCGCCTCGACGATCAGCAGCTGGTCGAAGCCGATACCGGTGTGGCGGTCACCCCATTGCTTGGCGTGCTTGGGCTGGATGTGCGCGTGCTGGCTGACCAGGTCGAGGACCATGAAGTCGTTGCCCAGCCCATGCATCTTGGTAAAGCGCAGCAGCATGGGCTCACTCCGGCAGCAGGCTTTCGCCAGCGTACAGTTCGGCGATGGTCTCGCGGCGGCGGACTTCGAAAGCCTGGTCGCCGTCGACCAGGATTTCCGCACAACGGCCACGGGTGTTGTAGTTCGAGCTCATGACGAAACCATAGGCGCCCGCCGACTGTACGGCCAGCAGGTCACCTTCGGCCAGGTTCAGCACGCGGTCCTTGGCGAGGAAGTCGCCGGTTTCGCAGATCGGGCCTACCAGGTCATAGGCACGGCCTTCGCCCGCCCGTGGCGTGACCGCGCTGACGCCCATCCAGGCCTGGTACAGGGCCGGGCGGATCAGGTCGTTCATCGCTGCATCGATGATGGCGAAGTCCTTGTGTTCGGTGTGCTTGAGGTATTCCACGCGGGTCAGCAGGGCACCGGCGTTGGCCACGATATAGCGGCCTGGCTCGAACACCAGCGCCAGGTCACGGCTGCCTACGCGCTCACGGATGGCCTTGATGTAGTCGGCCACCAGCGGCGGCTCTTCGTCGCGATAGCGCACGCCAACGCCGCCACCCAAGTCCAGGTGGCGCAGGTGGATGCCGCACTCGGCCAGGCGGTCGACCAGGGCCAGCAGGCGGTCGAGGGCATCGAGGAACGGGTCGACGGTGGTCAACTGCGAACCGATGTGGCAGTCGACACCGACCACGTCCAGGTTCGGCAGCTGCGCGGCGCGCACGTAGATGGCTTCGGCGTCGGCGATGGCGATGCCGAACTTGTTCTCTTTGAGGCCGGTGGAGATGTACGGGTGAGTGCCGGCATCGACGTCCGGGTTCACGCGCAGCGAGATCGGCGCAACCTTGCCCATCTCGGCGGCTACCACTTGCAGGCGTTCGAGTTCGTCGGTGGACTCCACGTTGAAGCAGTGCACGCCGACTTCCAGGGCGCGGCGCATGTCTTCACGGGTCTTGCCGACGCCGGAGAAGACCACGCGATCGGCGCGCCCGCCAGCGGCCAGCACGCGCTCCAGCTCACCGCCGGAGACGATGTCGAAGCCTGCGCCCAGGCGCGCCAGGACGTTCAGTACGCCAAGGTTGGAGTTGGCCTTGACGGCGAAGCAGACCAGGTGATCGGTGCCTTGCAGGGCATCGGTGTAGCTGCGGTACTGGGCTTCGATGTGAGCGCGCGAGTACACGTAGGTCGGGGTGCCGAAGCGTTCGGCGATGGCCGACAGGGCGACGCCCTCCGCGAACAGTTCACCGTCGCGGTAGTTGAAAGCGTTCATCTGAATTCCTTACTGCTCTGGCGTCTGCTCGGGCTGGATTGGCTGCTCTTCCTGCGGCTGGACCGCTGGAGCATGCTGGTGCTGGTGCGACTTTTTCGGGCCTTTGCCGTCCTTGCCGTCTTCTGGCAGGTACAGGGGGCCCTTCTGACCGCAGGCCGAAACGAGGCAGGCAACCGCGACCAGCGCCGCGAGCGAGGAAATCAGGCGCTTCATGGGTGAAATCCTTTGAAATATGCAGTATTGCGCCCGAGTATACCGAGCGACCGGCGGATTGCCTATGCAAGAGCCGGTCCGTCGGGCGGGCTATGCTCAGGGGCGCTCGCCACGGTAATCGGGCCGCTGGCGAGCGCGGCTAAACCTTTGCATTCATGGCCCGGCGCCCGTATCTTGCCGGCTTGCCCGTAAAGCAGCCAATTCGAGGTTCCTGCAATGAGTTTGAGCGAAGCGCGTTTCCATGATCTGGTCGACGCGACCCAACAGGCCCTGGAAGACTTGTTCGACGAGAGCGGCCTGGACCTGGACATGGAAAATTCTGGCGGCGTGCTGACCGTCAAGTTCGAAGGCGGCGCCCAGCTGATCTTCAGTCGCCAGGAGCCGTTGCGCCAGCTGTGGCTGGCCGACCGTTCCGGCGGCTTCCACTTCGACTACGACGAGGAAAGCGGCAAGTGGGTGTGCGAGAAGAGCGAAGAACTGCTGAACGAAATGCTCGAGCGTATCGTCTGGGAGCGGGCCGGCGAGAAGCTGGACTTCGACGAGATCTGACATGACCAGCCAGGCGCGGCCACCCAAGCCGCTGTACAGCAACGTCAGCCCGGCGGTGCCGTCGCCCTGCATCAGCGTCTGCCGGCTGGATGAGCAGCGGGTATGCACCGGCTGCCACCGGCATGTCGAGCACATTCGCGAATGGCGCTCGGCCGACGACGAACGGCGCCGGCAGATCTGCCGCGAAGCCGAGGCGCTGCGCGCACGGGCTTGAGTATTTGCCCGGCTGTGGTAGTGTCGGGTTGTGCGTCGGTGACGCAAAAGCATCCACAAACCCCGCCCTTGGGCGGGGTTTTGCTTTATCTGCCCGCAGCAAACCGCCTGTTCAAAGGAGTCTGACTGGATCATGAGCACCAAGCCTTCCCTCATCCTCACCCGATTGGACGTACAACGTCTCGAGCGCCTGATCGACAGCCTCGACGAAAATACGCCGGGTGTGCTCGCCTTGCAGGAGGAGCTGGACCGTGCCGCTCAGGTGGTCGGCCATGAGGAAGTGCCCGCCGGAGTGGTGACCATGAACTCGCGGGTGCATTGCCGTGAAGAGGCCAGTGGCAAGGACTACCACCTGACCCTGGTATATCCGAAAGATGCCGGTGGAGAAGGCACGGTTTCGATCCTCGCGCCAATCGGTTGTGCGCTGCTGGGCTTGTCGGTGGGCGAGCAGATCGACTGGCCGGCTCCCGGAGGCAAGACGCTCAAGCTGAAGTTGCTGGAAGTTGAATACCAGCCAGAAGCGGCTGGCGATTTCGAACTCTGAAATCCCCGGGGCCGCTTTGCGGCCCTTTCGCGACACAAGGCCGCTCCTACAGGAATACCCGATCTCCTGTAGGAGCGGCCTTGTGTCGCGAAAGGGCTGCGAAGCAGCCCCGGCATCCTCAAGGCTCCACCTTAGCCTGCAACTTCGCCAATCCATCGTTCAGCGCCTGTTCCAGCTCGCGCTTGTAGCGCAGGTACAGGCTGGTCGACCCCTGCTCATCTTCGAGCAGCTCGGACAAGTCCAGGTCGGTGATATAGCAGCGGTAATGCCCGGCGCTACGCCGCTGGCCAAGGATCTGCCGGGCGACCACCTCATACAGTTGGTCGCCATGCTCCAGCTCGGAAAACTCCTGCTGGTCGCAATACAGCGTCACATGCACCCCATTCCCCGTGCCGGCCTGCAAAATGGCCTGAACCTCATAATATGGCTGGTCGAGGCCAGCGCTGGGCGCCGGGCGCGGCTCGATGGTGCGCGCGTTGCCCGGGCCGGAAGGCAGCAGCTGGGCATAGTGGATAGCCAGTGAAGCCTGTTGCAGATGGTCGAGTGGAAGGCGGGCATCGTGGCGCACCACCACCGAACGCAGAAAGCGTTGCAACGGCAGCAGCAGGTGACTTTCGTCAAACAATGGCAGGCGCTGTTGCCACAGGGCGTTGTACTCGTCCAGCACGTACAGGTCGGCCCAGCCGTCGAGCAGGCGGTAGAACACCTGGATGCAATTACGCCGGCCTTGTTCCAGCACCAGGGGCAAGTCGTAGTCTTGCAGTGCATTGCCATCCAGGTGCAACGGGCTGTAGTGGCTGCGCACTTCACCCAGGTGATCGAGCACGGCGCCATGTTCGGACAGGGTCGCCAGGCTAACCTGGCCTGGCAACAGTTCCAGCACGTGAGTGTACTGTGCCACTTGCAGCAGGTAGCGGTGATTCAGCCCCTGGTCGAGCAGCAGTTGCGCAGTGTCGAAGATTTCCTCGACCCGCTGGCTGATGGCCTGGGCGCGGTTGTGGCAAAAGCAGCGCACCCGCACCTGCGGGCGGTGGCTGCGCTGGCCGAGGCTGTTGAGGAAGTCACGCAGGCAGCGCAGCAGCGCGTGCTCGCCGTCGTAGCGCTGCACCAGCACTTCGTTCCAGCTGTTGAGGGTGACCTGATCAAGCGTCAGCACCAGGTTCTCGCGCACACCGGCATAGCTCAACGAATCGGTGCGCTCGGTGGTCATCAGGATGTTCAGGTCCCGGTGATGACGCAGTGGATCGACACCGACATTGACCAGCAGCAGGATCTCGTCAGCTACGCTCGGTTGCAGCAGGCGCGCTTCGCTGACGCTGGCCAGTGGCAGCGGGATGCTCTGCTGCAGGCTGCCCAGCAGGTTGAACAGCTCGAATTCGCTGAGGTCGCTGTCGCCGGGGTGCAGCGCCAGGCGCGTGGTGTGGTCGATGACGCCATTGCGGTGGGCCCAGGTCAGCAGCTCGAGCAGTTCACGGCAGCGCTTGATCGGGCTGAAATGCTCCCATTCGTATACGCCCAGGTTGCCGTTGTAGAGGCCCCAGTGATGACTGCCAGGCTCCTTGCGGTTCGGGGACTGGACCAGCGTCAAGGTATCTTCGGCAATGTCCGGGGCAATGCCCGGGTTGATCACTTCGATCTTGCCGGCGCGGCGTTCGAAGGCGGCGTACAGGCGCCGGCCCAGGACATTCAGGTCACGCTGGTCGGCGCGGCTGGTGGCACCCTGGTTTTGCGCGAACTGGCCGAGAAAGCGATAGCTATGGTTGAGCTCCGCCACCAGCTCACGGCGTTCGAGGGCGACCTGGCGCACCTTCCATTGGCTGCGGCTGTCGAGCATGACCAGCTGGCGTTCGTCCCAGCCCCACTCATCGGTAAGGCGCTGCAACAGTTGGCGCTGCCAGCCGTTGTTACGGCTGCGGTCCAGGCCACTCAGCTTCTTGTTGACCTTGAGGTAAAGGCTGCGCCTGACCAGCTCGAGCCGAGCGGTTTCACCGCGTTGCTGCAGATAGCGCTCGATGCGCCGGTACACCATCACATAGGGGTCGAGTTCGTCGAGGTTCAGACGGTTGGCGAACACCGCCTGTTTATAGTCCAGGCACAGGCAGCGCACGGTCGGGTGCTCGCTGGCATAGACTTCGGTCAGCAGCAGCTTGAGCAGTGACTTGTAGGGCGAATCGATGCCCTTGAACAACTGCCAAAGCCCGGCGCCGAGGTACTCGCCTGGTGGAATATGGGCAAGGTTGCCGAGGTCCAGGGCGTCCTGGTTGCGGATGAAACGCTTGGATAGCAGGGTCTCGGTGTAGGCCTGATAGTTGTGCTCTTCATAGACCGGCACCAGCCACCACAGCGGCGTTCGCCCGGCCAGCCAGATGGCGGTGCGATAGAACTCGTCGAGCAGCAGGAAATGTTGCGTGGTGCCGCAGTCGTCGGAGCTGAGCTGGCTGTCGCGCTGGCCCTGGGAGAAGCTTTGCGGGTCGATCAGGAAGAAGTGGGCCTCGGCACCCTGGCTGGCCGCCCAGGCCTCCAGCAGCTGGCACTTGCGGCGCAACTCTTCGCGCTCGGCCTCGCTCAGGCCAGGGGCATGGCATACCCAGAGGTCCATGTCGCTCTGTTCGGCCTGGGCCAGCGTACCGAGACTGCCCATCAGGAACAGGCCGTGGATCGGGCGTGGCGGGTTGCCATGACGGGTTTTGTAGGCGAACGAGCGAGCCAGGCGCTGGGCATCGGCGACCTGTTCGGCATCCGGCTCGAACCCCGCCACCCCGGCCGGTGTGGCGCCGGATACGTAACCGGGCAACAGCGGGTGGTTGACGTGGAACAGCAGCGGCAGCAGGGTCAGGACCAGCTGCTGGCGGCTCGACAGGCCCTCCATTGCGCGTTCTAGCCGGCACTGGTTGATGTGCAGAAAGCGCGCACGCAATGTCGCCAGCACCTTGCGGTCGATGCCTTCGTCCAGGTCAGGGCGGATTTCGTGGGGGTGGTTCATTGCACACTCAGGGCGGGCCAGGAAAGCTGTGGCGAGTTTAGCCTGAGTGGGGCAGTCGGATAAGCGTCAATTGGGTTTTTGACGTCATTTTAATAGCGCCTGTTCTGGCCTCTTCGCGGGCAAGCCCGCTCCCACGGGTACTGCGCCGTACTTGAGAGCGGTGCATAACCTGTGGGAGCGGGCGTGCCCGCGAAGAGGCCGGTACAGAATCAAGCGGGCTGTGTGGATTTGAGGATGCTAAGCAACTGTTGGACGCTTTCAGCCGCATCAATCCCGAGGCTGGTGAGGTAGCCACCATCGGGCTGGTCGGTGAGTCCTTTTTCATGAAGACGCTTGGCCGCAGCGATCTGGGCGGGCGCCGCGCCGCTGTGAACTTTGATGCCTTCCTGGTGGTTGTCCAGGTTGAACAGGGCGAGCACTTCCAGTTCGGCGATCAGTTCGGGGGTAAAAGACATGGCGACTCCTGACTTTCAGACAAGGATGGCGGCACCGCCAGCGGTGCCTGATCCTGGAGTGTAGTCGGGTTATTCGTCGTCGCCTTGATCCATCTCAGGCGGCAGCTCGGGCAGGGCGCGCAGGGCGGTTTCATACCACTCGCCGTTGAATGGGCGGTCTTCCTGGAGCATGTTGTCGATCTCGAAGGCCAGCACGTGGGCCATGAGGTTGAGGATGTCTTCGCGCTCATAGCCGACCAGGGTCAGTTTATTGAAGGTGGCCTTGGCCGCTGGCGGCTCGCCGCTTTCGATCTGGTTTTCGATGGCTTCGGTCAGCGTCGCTTCGGCGAAGGCTTCGTCGTCATTGTCGATTTCGTCGTGTTCGCTCATGGCGCTACTCCTGTGGTGGGATGCACAGTTTGCCATGCCCGCGTCGGCAATGCCCGGTCATCGACCGGGTGCATGACGCTGGTCAGGCGTCGGCGTAGCGTCTATAACAGCCGAGCCATCCCCACACGGCCTGGAGGCTGTAACCCCATGCTCAAGCTTCACGGATTCTCGGTCAGCAACTACTACAACATGGTCAAGCTGGCCCTGCTGGAGAAAGGCCTGCCTTTCGAGGAAGTCACCTTCTACGGCGGGCAGGCGCCGCAGGCACTGGAAGTCAGCCCGCGGGGCAAGGTGCCGGTGCTGGAAACCGAACACGGCTTCCTCAGCGAAACCAGCGTAATACTCGACTATATCGAGCAGACCCAAGGTGGCAAGGCGCTGCTGCCCAGCGACCCGTTCGGCCAGGCCAAGGTGCGCGAACTGGTGAAGGAAATCGAACTGTACATCGAGCTGCCGGCGCGTACCTGCTACGCCGAGTCGTTCTTCGGCATGCCGGTGGAGCCGCTGGTCAAGGAGCGCGCGCGTACCGACTTGCTGGCGGGGTTTGCCACGCTCAAGCGCAATGGCCGTTTCGCGCCTTATGTGGCGGGGGAGCAACTGACCCTGGCCGACCTGATGTTCTGCTTCTCGGTGGACCTTGCGTGCGCAGTAGGCAAGAAAGTGCTGGGTATCGACTTCCTGGCGGACTTCCCGCAGGCCAAGGCGTTGCTGCAACTGCTGGGCGAGAACCCGCACATGGCGCGGATCGTGGCGGACAAGGAGGCCTCGATGCCGGCCTTCCTGGAGATGGTACGCAGCGGCAAGCGCTGAATGACCGGGGGCTGCTTTGCAGCCCATTCGCGGGCGCGCCCGCTCCCACATGGATTGTGCATTGCCTGAGTCTTGCACCATACCTGTGGGAGCGGGCATGCCCGCGAACGAGGGCGAAGCCCTCGCAATGGGCTTTAGCGCGAAGCCAGCAGGGCCTTGCCGCGAACGACGGCAGCACGCACCTGGGCTGGCGCGGTACCACCGATGTGGTTACGGGCATTCACCGACCCCTCCAGGGTCAGCACGGCAAACACGTCCTGCTCGATCTGGTCGCTGAACTGGCGCAGTTCGTCCAGGCTCATCTCGGCCAGGTCCTTGCCCGTGTCGACGCCATACTTCACAGCGTGGCCGACGATCTCGTGGCAATCACGGAACGGCAGGCCGCGGCGAACCAGATAGTCGGCCAGGTCGGTCGCGGTGGAGAAACCGCGCAGAGCCGCTTCGCGCATGATGGCGTGCTTGGGCTTGATCGCCGGGATCATGTCGGCAAAGGCGCGCAGCGAGTCGCGCAGAGTGTCGGCGGCGTCGAACAGCGGCTCCTTGTCTTCCTGGTTGTCCTTGTTGTAGGCCAGCGGCTGGCCTTTCATCAGGGTCAGCAGGCCGGTCAGGGCGCCGAATACACGGCCGCTCTTGCCGCGCACCAGCTCCGGTACGTCCGGGTTCTTCTTCTGCGGCATGATCGAGCTGCCGGTGCAGAAGCGATCAGGCAGGTCGATGAACTGGAACTGGGCGCTGGTCCACAGCACCAGTTCTTCGGAGAAGCGCGACAGGTGCATCATTGCCACGCTGGCGGCCGCGCAGAATTCGATGGCGAAGTCACGGTCCGAGACGCCGTCCAGCGAGTTGCCGGCCACAGCTTCGAAGCCCAGCAGCTTGCAAGTCAGCTCACGGTCGATAGGGTAGGTGGTGCCGGCCAGCGCGGCACTGCCCAACGGCATGCGATTGGCGCGCTTGCGGCAGTCGACCAGGCGCTCGTAGTCGCGGCTGAGCATTTCGAACCAGGCCAGCAGGTGGTGGCCGAAGGTGACCGGCTGGGCAGTCTGCAGGTGGGTGAAGCCAGGCATGATGGTTTCGGCTTCACGTTCGGCCTGCTCCAGCAGACCCTGCTGCAGACGGGTGATCTCGGCCAGGATCAGGTCGATCTCGTCACGCAGCCACAGACGGATGTCGGTGGCCACCTGGTCGTTGCGGCTACGGCCGGTGTGCAGCTTCTTGCCAGTGATGCCGATACGGTCGGTCAGGCGTGCTTCGATGTTCATGTGCACGTCTTCGAGGTCGACACGCCAGTCGAAGCTGCCAGCCTCGATTTCGCCCTGGATGGTTTTCAGGCCATCGATGATGGTGTCGCGCTCGGCATCGCTGAGGACGCCGACCTGCGCCAGCATGGTGGCGTGGGCGATCGAACCCATGATGTCGTGGCGGTACAGGCGCTTGTCGAAGTCGACCGAGGCGGTGAAACGGGCGACGAAGGCGTCGACGGGCTCACTGAAGCGGCCGCCCCAGGACTGATTGGTCTTGTCGGTGCTCATGGATTCACTCTATGCAGGCGTGAACGAAAAAGTGGCGCCGATAATAGCAGGGTTGGGCCTGACACCGCAGGACATCGGTCGACAGAAACCGGTGGCAAACATCGGTAAAGGTGGGCGAAGACGATAATCACCGATTGAACGGCAGTGTTCCACGGACCGTCTACAGTTGGACAGAGGACTGGCAGCTATTCTGCTGGCTCAGTGAATCTTTGGCCTTCGTATCGGTCTAGAGCGTGACCGCAGCGTCGCTCGACCTGCTCTTGTCTACGCTATACCTGTGCGAGACTCACTCAGGAATCCAGAGCAATTATGAATGTCCTGATCGTTGATGACGAACCCCAAGCCCGTGAACGCCTCACACGGCTATTCGCTGAACTGGAGGGTTACACCGTGCTGGAGCCCAGCGCCACCAACGGCGAGGAGGCTCTGACACTGATCGAAAGCCTCAAGCCGGATGTGGTTCTGCTGGACATCGGCATGCCAGGCCTGGATGGCTTGCAGGTCGCTGCTCGCCTGTGCGAACGCGAGGCGCCACCGTCCGTGGTGTTCTGTACCGGCGACGACGAATACGGTGCCGAGGCGTTCAAGGACAGCACCCTCAGCCACGTGACCAAGCCAATCCAGCCTCAGGCCCTGCGCGATGCCTTGCGCAAGGCCGATAAGCCCAACCGTGCCCAGCTGGCGGCGTTGACGCGGCCTGGCAGCGAAGGCGGTGGGCCGCGCAGCCATATCAGTGCGCGTACGCGCAAGGGTATCGAGCTGATTCCATTGCCCCAGGTGATCTATTTCATTGCCGACCACAAGTACGTGACCTTGCGCCACGAAGCGGGCGAAGTGCTGCTCGACGAGCCGCTCAAGGCGTTGGAGGACGAATTCGGCGAGCGATTCGTGCGTATCCACCGCAATGCGCTGGTCGCGCGCGAACGCATCGAACGCCTGCAGCGCACGCCATTGGGGCATTTCCAGCTATTCCTCAAGGGCCTCGATGGCGACGCCCTGACTGTCAGCCGCCGGCATGTGGCGGGCGTGCGCAAGATGATGCAAACACTCCAAGGCTGAGCCTGCATGGCAACGGCTGCGCCCTTGTGCGCGGCTGAAGCCGCTCCCACAGGTACGGCGCCGCCTGTAGGGGCGGCTTTAGCCGCGAAGGGCCGTTACGCTGATCCACATCTGCTGGCGATGCCGGTGATGCTGTTATCATCAGCGGTATTTCTCTGGATCGGGGCGTTTCATGTCCACTCGCGAAATCCGCATTGCCACCCGTAAAAGTGCCTTGGCCTTGTGGCAGGCCGAATATGTCAAAGCCCGCCTCGAACAGGCGCACCCCGGTCTGCGGGTGACCCTGGTACCCATGGTCAGTCGCGGCGACAAGTTGCTCGACGCACCGCTGGCGAAAATCGGCGGCAAGGGGCTGTTCGTCAAAGAGCTGGAAACAGCGCTGCTGGACAACGAGGCCGACATCGCCGTGCATTCGATGAAGGATGTGCCCATGGACTTCCCCGATGGCCTGGGCCTGTTCTGCATCTGCGAGCGTGAAGACCCGCGTGATGCATTCGTCTCCAACACCTTCGCCAGCCTCGACGCCCTGCCAGCCGGCAGCATCGTCGGCACCTCCAGCCTGCGCCGCCAGGCCCAGTTGCTGGCGCGTCGGCCGGACCTCAAAATCCACTTCCTGCGCGGCAACGTCAACACCCGCCTGGCCAAGCTCGATGCCGGCGAATACGACGCCATCATCCTCGCCGCCGCGGGCTTGATCCGCCTGGGCTTCGAGGACCGCATCAGCGATACCATCAGCGTCGACCACAGCCTGCCAGCCGGTGGCCAGGGCGCGGTGGGTATCGAGTGCCGCAGCGCCGACACTGAAATCCATGCCCTGCTGGCGCCTCTGCACCATGCCGATACCGCCGACCGTGTAGTCGCCGAACGTGCCATGAACAAGCGCCTCAACGGCGGCTGCCAGGTGCCGATCGCCTGCTATGCGGTGCTCGAAGGCGATCAGCTGTGGTTGCGCGGCCTGGTTGGCCAGCCAAGTGGCGGGACCTTGCTGGTGGCGGATGCCCGTGCGCCGCGTGCGGCTGCCGAGACCTTGGGCGTGCAGGTCGCCGAAGCCCTGCTGGGCCAGGGTGCCGAAGCCATACTCAACGAAGTCTACGGCGAGGCCGGGCATCCGTGAGCCCCTGGCGCCTGCTGCTGACCCGGCCTGAAGAGGACTGCGCGGCACTGGCGCAGAGCCTGGCCGTTGCCGGTGTGGCCAGCAGTTGCCTGCCGTTGCTGGCCATCGAGCCCGTCGCGCTGGCTGACGGGCAGCGTCGGCAGCTGGCCGCGCTGGCGCAGTACCAGGCGATCATCGTGGTCAGCAAGCCGGCGGCCCGGCTGCTGCTTGGGCAGCTGCAGGGCGCTGGCTTGCAAGCGCCCCCCGCAGGCTGGTTTACCGTGGGTGAGGCGACGGCAGCAGTGCTGCAGTGCGCAGGTCTTCAGGTGACATTCCCCATGCAAGGCGATGACAGCGAGGCCTTGCTCGCACTCCCGGGCCTGCGCAAGGCTACTGCGGCGCCTGAGGCGCGCGTGCTGATCGTTCGTGGTGTCGGAGGTCGCGAACTGCTGGCCGAGCGTCTTGCAGAGCAAGGTGCTAGTGTCGAATATCTGGAACTGTATCGTCGCTGCCTGCCGGCGTACCCGGCGGGCACGCTGATGCGCCGCATAGAAGCGGAACGCCTCAATGGCCTGGTGGTCAGCAGTGGGCAGGGTCTTGAACATTTGCAGCAAATGGCTGGCGCCGACTGGCCGCAGATAGCCAGGCTGGCGTTGTTCGTGCCCAGCCCGCGGGTCGCCGAACAGGCCCGGGCCGCCGGGGCCCAACAGGTTGTGGATTGCCGTGGCGCGAGTGCCACGGCCTTGCTGGCAGCCGTGCAGCGCAGCGCTGTACCTGCCTCTCAAGGCGCTTCGCACTAGCGCGAGGCGCCCCCATGCAAAGGATGGATACGTGAGCGAAACTGTCTTGCCCAACAATGATCAGCCGTCGGCGCAGGAGCCGGCGCAACCCGTCACCGACAAGCCTGTAAAGCGCTCTGGCAGTGGTCTGGCCGTGCTGGCGCTGTTGCTGGGTGCGGCCGGGGTCGCAGTAGGGGGTTGGGGTGTCTGGCAGGTGCGGCAGCTGCAAGGCAGCGAGGTGAACCAGGGTCAGCACCTTGAAGCCCTCAGCCAGCGCGCCGCGGCGCTGCAGCAGCGTGAGCAGCAGATCAGTGCCCAACTGGCCAGCCTGCCGGCCGCCAGTGAGCTGGAAGACCGTCGCCGCCTGGTGGCGCAATTGCAAGGCGACCAGCAGCGTCTGAGCCAGCGTCTGGAAACCGCACTCGGCGAAAGCCGCAAGGAGTGGCGCCTGGCCGAGGCCGAGCACCTGCTGCGCCTGGCTACCCTGCGCTTGTCGGCGCTGCAGGACATCACCAGCGCCAAGGCCCTGGTCGAAGGGGCCGACGAAATCCTCCGTGAACAGAGCGACCCTGGCGCCTTTGCCGCCCGCGAGCAACTGGCGCGCAGCCTGGCCACGCTCAACAGTACCCAGCAGCCGGACCGCACCGGTCTGTTCCTCAAACTCGCCGCCCAGCGTGAGCTGGTGCAACAGCTCAGCGCCCAGTCTCCCGAATTCGCCGGCAACGCCGATGCGCTTGGTGCGCTGACAGCCGATGGTGATGGGGCCAGTCGCCTGTCGCAGTGGTGGGCAGAAATCTCCAAGTACTTCCAGATCGACTTCAACGCCGATGACAATGTGCGGCCATTGCTGGCTGGCCAGCAACTGAACCAGTTGCGCCTGGCCCTGAGCCTGACCATCGAGCAGGCGCAGTGGGCTGCGCTCAATGGCGAGGCCAAGGTATACAACCAGGCCCTGGATGATGCCCGCAGCGTGCTGCTGGCCAACTTCAATGCCGACAACCCGCAAAGCAAGGCGATGCTCGACAGCCTCAACGCGTTGGCTGAGCAGCCCGTCTCGGTAGTGACCCCGGACCTGAGCGAAAGCCTGGCGGCGGTGCAGGCGTACATTCAACGCCGCCATCTGCCAGCCGAGGCTGAAGGGGGCAAGCCATGAAGCGTGTCTACCTGCTGGCCGTACTGGCGATCGTGGTTGCCGCAGCGCTGGGCATCGCGGTGGCCAAGCACAGTGGTTATGTGCTGATCGCCTACGGTGGTTTCCGTTACCAGTCCGGATTGTGGGCGGCGCTCGCGGCGCTGGCGGCGGTGGTCGTCTTGCTGTTGTTGCTGCGTTATCTGGTCAGCTTGGTCCTGACCTCCAGTGGCGTGGTCAATCCGTGGTCGCGGCGTAACCGCAGCCGGCGCGTGCGGATCGCCATCGAACAGGGCCAGCTGGACCTGGCCGAGGGCCGCTGGGCCAGTGCCCAGCGCCACCTGCATCGTGCTGCCGAGGCCGAGCGCCAGCCGTTGCTGTATTACCTTGGCGCCGCCCGTGCCGCCAACGAACTGGGGCGCAAGGAGGACAGCGACAACCTGCTGGAGCGTGCGCTGGAGCGCCAGCCCCAGGCTGAACTGGCCATTGCCTTGACCCATGCGCAACTGCAGATGGACCGTGGCGAGCGGGATGCTGCGTTGGAGACCTTGCTCGCCATGCAGGAGCGCCATCCGCACAACACCCAGGTCCTGCGCCTGTTGCAACGCCTGCATCTGGAGCGTGGCGATTGGTCGGCGCTGATCCGCCTGCTGCCCGACCTGCGCAAGAACAAGGTGTTGCCGGCCGATGAGCTGGCCGCGCTGGAGAAACGCGCCTGGGGCCAGAACCTTGGCCTGGCGAGCACCCGTGGTGAGGATCCGCAAAGCGCCCGTCAGGCCCTCGAGCGTGCCTGGCAGCAGCTGACCGCTGCCCAGCGCCAAGAGCCGCAACTGGTCCTGGCCTATGCCGAACAGCTACGTCAGGTGGGTGCCCAGGGCGAAGCCGAGCAGGTGCTGCGCACCGCACTCAAGCGTGAGTACGAAAGCCATCTGGCGCGCCTGTATGGCCTGGTACGGGGTGATGATCCGGCGCGTCAGCTACAGGCTGCCGAAGGCTGGCTGAAGGCCCACCCGGACGATCCGAGCCTGCTGCTGACCCTCGGCCGCCTGAGCTTGCAGAACCGCCTGTGGGGCAAGGCGCGCGACTATCTCGAAAGCAGCCTGCGAATGGAGCGTAATCCGGAAGCCTGTGCCGAGCTTGCGCGCCTGCTCGCCAGCCTGGGCGAGACCGAACGCAGCAATCAGTTGTTCGAGGAGGGCCTTGGGCTGCTCGATGAGCGTCTTCTGGCCCTGCCGTTGCCAGAAGCTGTACGCGCCTGAGCCCTGCATGAGCCCGCGCAACGGCGCGGGCTCATGGGTCGGGTAACGTGTTCTGCGTTATAAGTTGGATTTGCAGTCTCTTCTTGGGAAGTTTCCTACAGCGTCTATGGACACTTCCCTTCCAATACAGCGACTTGTCACTCCAGTAGTGCCTTGAAACAAGCCCGCCCTTTCCTCTACCGTTCCAAGCCACTTCAACTTTTCCGGGACCTTTCTTCCCCATGCCGATGGCCAGTCTGCGCACGCTTTTCATTCCGGCATGCCTTGCTTCGCTGGCAGTGTTGGGCGCTTCCTTTTATCTCGAAAGTGTCCTTGAGCTGGTGCCTTGCCCGCTGTGTTTCAGCCAGCGGCTATTGTTGGGGATCTATGCGCTGGTCTGTCTGAGCGCGGCGCTGCATGCACCCGGTATAACCGGGGTTCGGCTTTATGCGCGAGCGGCAATGCTCAGCGCGGCCAGCGGCGCCTTGCTGGCGGCGCGGCATGTGTGGTTGCAGGGTGCAGGTGATGCGAGCCACCTGTGCCCTTTGCCGATCGGGCGCATGTTCGAGCTGTCCTGGCGTGAAGCTGTGCGACAACTGCTGCTCGGTGGTCCTGATTGCCGCTCGCTGTCCTGGAGCTTCCTCGACCTGACCCTGCCGGAATGGAGCCTGGTGGCGTTTCTGCTACTGGCGGCGCTGCCCTTGAGTTGCCTGCTGGCGTATCGTTTCCGCTCACTTGGCAATCCTTGACCTGGCGCATGCCGGTGGCCAATAGCGGACCAATGGTGGTGTCTCACGGTATTAAACGCTTGTATGAACTTTGTCCGCTGCGTACCTTGATGCTAAGCACGCGCGGGAATAATCTCCCAGCACGCATACTGAAAACACAACTGCTCGATGCCGTCCTGCTGATGTCACCTTTGTGCTGCACGGTCTTGGTGCGAGGTGCAGCGGCATCTACCCAGAAGGGAAGAGATCGCCATGCTCGATAGTTGTCAGAACGCCCAGGAACGCTGGGGCGGGGTTCACAAGCTGATCGACCGCTGGCTCGAGGAGCGAGAGGAGCTTGTCCAGGCTTTCCGTACCTTGCGCGTCGCCAAGCCGGCCTTTGCCGACAAGGAAAAGAACCGCGACTTCTGTGCGGTGCTGGTCGACTACGTGTCAGCCTGGCACTTCGAAGTGAGTGAGCAGCTGGTCACCGAAGCCAAGGCATTCGGGGATGAGAAGGCGCTGAAACTGGCTGAAGAGATCAACCCGCGGATCAACGACATTACCCAGATCGCACTGGCCTTCAACGATCATTGCGAGAAGGGCGAGTGCAAGGACACCGAGCGCTTCGCCGAGAAGCTCGGCAAGCTGGGCAGCCTGTTGCACGAGCGCTTCGAGCTGGAAGACTGCCTGATCGAAGTGCTGCATAACGCGCACAAGGAAGAGGGTGCGGTCGAAGCCTGAAGGTCGGCGTCAGTTGCCGACCGCCAGTAACTCGATTTCGAATACCAGTGGCGTGTAGGGCGCGATCAGATCACCTACGCCCTCGGCACCATAGGCCCGTGCCGATGGGATCACCAGGCGCCAGGTCGAACCGGCTTTCATGTGCGGCAGGGCCACCTGCCAGCCGTCGATCACCGAGTCCAGGCTGAACCACTGCGGCTGCTGATTCTGGTCGAACACCGAACCATCCGGCAGCCTGCCGACATAGCGCACCTGCACTTTGCCGCCGGCTGTGGGCTGCGCACCATTCCCCGCTTTCAGTTCGCTGTACAGCACGCCTTCGGGCAGTTCGTGCACACCGGCACGCGCCCGTTCGTTGGCCATGAAGCGTGTTTCCATGGCCTGGAGTTTGGTCACCTCGGCTTGTTCGGCGGCGGCACCGGCCTGTTCCTCATGCTGCTGGAGGATGGTCTCCATCCGTGCCTTGTCGAGTTTCAAAGGCTGGCCCTGATAGGACTGGCGCAGGCCTTCTACCAGCGCATCCAGTTGCAGGCCGGGCACCTCCTGACGCAGGCGCTCCCCCAGGCTGGCGCCGAGGCTGTAGGCCAGATCATGATCGTTGGCAGGGGCGGTATCGTTGGCGGCGAGGGCGAATGGCGCCATCAGGTACAGGCCAAAAGCAAGATAACGCGGCATGGGTAACTCCAGCTCGATGAGCAAGGAAGTATGCCAGCGTTGTTGCCTCGACATGTGTAAATATCAGCAACGTTTTGTTGAGCAACTACACTTGCACGGAGCTGCAAGATAACAACTTTGCCCAGGCATGCAACGCGGCACCCTCAATACTGTCAACATGCCCTAGCGGCGGTAGCAGCAGAAGCATAGTATGAGCCGCAATCTCGTCAGCCAGGAGGTAAACCATGTCGGCTAAAAAGAAGCCAGTAAGTACGCCGTTACACCTGCTCCAGCAACTTTCGGGCAGCCTGCTCGAACACTTGGAAGAGGCCTGCTCACAAGCGCTGGCTGATGCGGAGAAATTGCTGGCCAAGTTGGAAAAGCAGCGCGGCAAAGCCCAGGAAAAACTGCATAACGGCCGCCTGAAGTTGCAGGACGCGGCGAAGGCAGGCAAAGCCAAGGCGCAGAACAAGGCGCAAAAGGTGATCGGTGAACTTGAAGAACTGCTCGATTCGCTCAAGGAACGCCAGACCCAGACCCGTACTTACATTCAACAACTCAAGCGTGATGCCCAGGAAAGTTTGAAACTGGCTCAAGGAGTGGGCAAGGTGCGCGAGGCTGCAGGCAAGGCACTCGACCAGCGTGCCGTGGCGGCCAGGACTGCCAAACCCGCTGCTGCCAAAGCACCGGCCCGCAGCACCGCCAAGCCAGCGGTCGCCAAGGCCCCGACCAAACCAGCCGCTGCCAAGGCTCCAGCCCGCGCTGCTGCCAAGCCAGTCGCCGCCAAGGCACCTGCTCGCGCTGCCAATGGCAAGCCGGTTGCCAGCAAGGCCCCAGCTAAAACCGCTGCCGCCAAACCTGCTGCTGCCAAAACCCCAGCCAAGTCAGCGGCCGCCAAGCCTGCAGCAGCCAAAGCGCCGGCGAGAACCGCCTCGGCGAAGCCGGCCGCCAAACCTGTCGCTGCAAAATCCACTGCTGCCAAGCCAGCCGCCAAAGCTGCTGCTGCCAAGGCTCCAGCCAAGCCTGCGGCAGCCAAACCGGTAGCAGCCAAAGCGGCCGCCAAGCCGGCAGCCAAACCAGCAACAGCCAAGCCTGCGGCGGCCAAGCCAGCGGCAGCCAAAGCGCCGGCCAAGCCCGCTGCAAAACCTGCAGCGAAGGCCCCTGCAAAACCCGTTGCCGCCAAACCTGCAGAAGCCAAACCGGCTGCACCTGCTGCCAGTGCGCCAGCGACCAACTCGGCCGCTCCTGCTACTGCCTCGGTATCCACCAGCACTCCAGCTCAGACGCCGTCTTCGGCTTCCTGAAGCGCTGCCGCCGCGACGCGCAAGTCAACCAGCGCGTCGTGGCCGCGTGCCTGGGCCGGTGCCAGCCGGTCAAGCCAATCGTCCGTAGGCTCTAGCGAGCCTACGGGCCATTGTTGCGCACAGGTTTGCAGCCGCTGCAGCAATTGCTTCTCCGCTTCCAACTCCAGCCTCTTCAACTGCTCACGCAACGCCGCCAGGTGCGTATCGTGTTGTGCAGGCGAACGCCATTGCTTGCGCAGGCTACGTAAAGGGGCCACCACATCGTGTTGCCATGGTCCGGCAATCGCACGCAGGGCCTGGGCGCGTTCTTCGCTGAAGGGCACTGCACGCGCCTGCAACCAGGTTGCACACAGCAGCAGGCAGACGTCGCCCCCCATCGCCTGAACATTCAGACAAGCCGCTTCCACTCCCGGGCGGGCATACAGCGCCAAGGCGTGATTCCACAGGTCGGTGTACATGATTCCACTCACGCTGCGGGCCGAGGAAGCTGGTAGACTCCGCGACCACTATGATCAGACTATCCAACCTCACTTTACAGCGTGGTCCGCAGCGCTTGCTAGAAGGCGCCGAGATGACCCTGCACGCCGGTCACAAGGCCGGCCTGATCGGCGCCAACGGCGCCGGAAAATCCAGCCTGTTCGCCCTGCTGCGCGGCGAGCTGTCGCCTGATGCCGGCGATTGCCAGCTGCCCGGCGACTGGCGCATTGCCCACATGCGCCAGGAGGTCGATACGCTCGACCGCCTGGCGGTGGACTATGTGCTCGACGGTGACGCCCGCCTGCGCAAGGTCCAGGCCGAGCTGGCCGTTGCCGAGCAGGCCCATGACGGCACTGCGCTGGCGCGCCTGCACAGTGAGCTGGAAGTTGCCGACGGTTACACCGCTGATGCCCGCGCTCGTAAATTGCTGGCGGGCCTGGGCTTCACCAACGAGCAGATGGACCGCCGGGTCGGTGACTTCTCCGGTGGCTGGCGGATGCGCCTGAACCTGGCCCAGGCGCTGATGTGCCCGTCTGACCTGCTGCTGCTCGACGAACCTACCAACCACCTCGATCTCGACGCGATCCTGTGGCTGGAAGACTGGCTCAAGGGTTACCCGGGCACGCTGTTGCTGATTTCCCACGACCGCGATTTCCTCGATGCCGTGGTCGACCATGTGCTGCACGTCGAGCAGCGCAAGCTCAACCTGTACAAAGGTGGTTACACCGCCTTCGAGCGCACCCGTGCCGAGCGCCTGGCGCAGCAGCAGCAGGCCTACGAGAAGCAGCAAGCGCAGCGCGCGCACATGGAGAAATACATCGCCCGCTTCAAGGCCCAGGCCACCAAGGCCCGCCAGGCACAGAGCCGGATCAAGGCCCTGGAGCGCATGGAAGAGCTGTCGGCGGCGCATGTCGATTCGCCGTTCGACTTCGTCTTCCGCGAATCGCAGAAAATCTCCAGCCCGCTGCTGAGCCTGTCCGAAGGTCGCCTGGGCTATGGCGACAAGGCGATCCTCGACAAGGTCAAGCTGCAACTGGTCCCGGGAGCACGCATCGGTCTGCTCGGGCCCAACGGCGCCGGCAAGTCGACCCTGATCAAGAACCTCGCGGGTGAACTCGAGCCGCTGTCGGGCCGCCTGGTACGTGGCGAGAACCTTGCCGTCGGCTACTTCGCCCAGCACCAGCTCGACTCGCTGGACGACAAGGCCAGCCCGCTTCTGCATCTGCAGCGCATCGCACCCACCGAGCGCGAGCAGACGCTGCGCGACTTCCTGGGTGGCTTTGACTTCCACGGCGACCGCGTCGACGAGCCGGTGGTGAACTTCTCCGGTGGTGAGAAGGCCCGCCTGGCCCTGGCGCTGATAGCCTGGGAGCGGCCGAACCTGCTGCTGCTCGACGAACCGACCAACCACCTCGACCTGGAAATGCGCCTGGCGCTGACCATGGCCCTGCAGGAGTTTGCCGGTGCCGTGGTGGTGGTTTCCCACGACCGTCACCTGCTCAAGAGCACCACCGACGACTTCCTGCTGGTGGCCGATGGCAAGGTCGAGACCTTCGATGGCGACCTCGACGACTACAGCCGCTGGCTGGTCGAGTACCGCCAGCGTAGTGCGCCGGCCAGCAACGCCCCGGTCAACCCGGACAAGACCGACAAGAAGGCCCAGCGCCAGGCTGCGGCAGCCTTGCGCCAGCAGTTGGCACCGCACAAGAAGGCGGCCGACAAGCTGGAGACCGAGCTCAACCAGGTGCATGCGCAACTGGCCGAGATCGAGACTGCGTTGAGTGACGGTGGTGTGTACGAGGCGGCGCGCAAGGATGAATTGCGTGATCTGCTGGCGCGGCAGACCAAGTTGAAGCAGCGCGAGGGTGAGTTGGAAGAGGCCTGGATGGAGGCCTTGGAAACCCTTGAAAGCATGCAGGCTGAACTGGAAGCACTGTCCTGACAGGCAACTATCGTCTGCACTGGCCTCTTCGCGGCTAAAGCCGCTCCCACAGAGGCCAGTGCAGGCGATGGAATCCCGCAGAATTTACTGGTTATTTTTTCGCCAACGCCTTAGCTTAACGTTTTGCAACAATCGTTGAGGCGAGGTGTGTGATGTCGATGGAAGTGTGGTTGGGCTTCTTTGCTGCGTGCTGGGTGATCAGCCTGTCGCCAGGTGCCGGGGCAATTGCCTCGATGTCCAGCGGGCTACAGTACGGCTTCTGGCGTGGCTACTGGAATGCCCTGGGCCTGCAACTGGGCCTGATCGTGCAGATCGCCATCATTGCCGCCGGCGTCGGCGCCATCCTCGCCGCTTCCGCCACCGCCTTCCAGGTCATCAAATGGTTCGGCGTGGGCTATCTGGTCTACCTGGCCTACAAGCAATGGCGTGCCCTGCCCATGGACATGACCGATGAATCGGGCGTGCGCCCGATCGGCAAGCCGCTGAGCCTGGTGTTCCGTGGCTTCCTGGTCAACGTCAGCAACCCCAAGGCGCTGGTGTTCATGCTGGCGGTGCTGCCGCAGTTCATCAACCCGCACGCGCCACTGCTGCCACAGTACATCGCGATCACCGTGACCATGGTCAGCGTCGACATGCTGGTGATGGCGGGTTACACCGGGCTGGCTTCGCGGGTGTTGCGCCTGCTGCGCACGCCCAAGCAGCAGAAGCGCCTGAACCGTACATTTGCCGGATTGTTCATCGGCGCGGCGACCTTCCTCGCCACGCTGCGCCGGGCGCCAATCTGACAAATCCGTGGGGCTGCTTTGCAGCCCTTTCGCGACACAAGGCCGCTCCTACAAGGGAACGCTATCTCCTGTAGGAGCGGCCTTGTGTCGCGAAAGGGGCGCAAAGCGCCCCCAGCTATTTCTGCCTGTCGACCAACCCCTTGAGCAAGTCGACCGGCAACGGAAAGACAATGGTCGAGCTCTTGTCCCCGGCAATCGTCCCCAGCGTCTGCATGTAACGCAACTGCATCGCCCCAGGCTCCTTGCTGAGCATCTGCGCGGCCTGCATCAACTTCTCCGACGCCTGCAGCTCGCCCTCGGCATGGATCACCTTGGCCCGCCGTTCCCGTTCGGCCTCCGCCTGACGGGCGATGGCGCGGACCATCGACTCGTTGAGGTCGACGTGCTTGATCTCGACGTTGGCCACCTTGATGCCCCAGGCGTCGGTTTGTGCGTCCAGTACCTGGCGGATGTCCAGGTTCAGCTGCTCGCGCTCGGCCAGCAATTCGTCCAGCTCGTGCTTGCCCAGTACCGCACGTAAAGTAGTCTGGGCCAGTTGGCTGGTGGCGACGAGGAAATCCTCGACCTGGATGATCGCCTTCTGCGGGTCGAGCACGCGGAAATACACCACCGCATTGACCTTCACCGACACGTTGTCGCGGGTGATCACATCCTGTGGCGGCACATCCAGCACCACGGTACGCAGGTCGACCCGGACCATCTGCTGGATGACCGGGATCAGCAGGATCAGCCCCGGCCCCTTGACCTGCCAGAAGCGCCCCAACTGGAACACCACGCCCCGCTCGTACTCGCGCAGGATGCGGAATGTCGACAGCAACAGCATCGCCAGCACGATCAGCACGGCACCAAAACCCACTTGCATGAACATCGTCAGTCTCCTTGCGCCGCGGGCGCGGCGGCACTCACTTCCAGCGTCACGCCATGGCGTGCTGTAACCCGGACGTTCTGCCCGGCCTGCAGCGGCGTGGTGCACTGGACTTGCCATTGTTCGCCCTGGGCATGGACCGAGCCGCAGAACGGGTTGTCCGCCATCACCTGGGTCACCGTCACTAGGCTGCCGACCAGGCCGGCGTCACCGCTGACCAGCGCCCGTCGGCGCGCCTTGATGGCCATGCCTGCTACGCCGCCGATCAGCAGGGCCGAAAGGACGGCGAGGGTGCCTATCAGCACCAAGGGGATGCCGAAACCCGGGGCGTCGGTGTCGATCAGGATCACGGCGCCAGCGATGAAGGCCACGATGCCGCCGAAGCCGACCACGCCGAAACTGGGCAGGAACGCCTCGGCGACCATGAAGGCGATGCCGAGCAGGATCAGTGCCACGCCAGCGAAGCTCACCGGCAATAGCTGCAAGGCATACAGCGCCAGCAGCAGGCAGATGCCGCCGACCACTCCGCCCAGTGCGGAACCTGGGTTCATGAACTCGAACAACAGGCCGTATACCCCGATCATGATCAGGATCAGCGCCACACCGGGATTGGTGATCACGGCCAGCAGGCGCGTGCGCCAGTCCGGCAGGTGTTCGATCACGGCAGCATCCCGGGTCTGAAGCCGCTGTGGTTGGCCGGCGGCGACCAAGGTCTTGCCGTCGATCTGGTGCAGCAGGGCAGGCAGGTCGTTGGCTACCTGGTCGATCACGTTCAGGCGCAGTGCTTCAGAGGCCGGCAAGCTGACCGCCTCACGCACCGCTTGCTCCGCCCAGTCGGCATTGCGCCCGCGTAGCTGGGCCAGGCCCCGGATATAAGCGGTGGCGTCGTTGACCTGTTTGCGGGCCAGGGTCTGTTCATCGTCGCTCGGCTTGGCCTTGTCGTCCTTCGGCGCACCGGGCAGGCCACCGATCTGCACGGGTGTGGCGGCGCCGAGGTTGGTCCCGGGGGCCATGGCGGCGACGTGGCTGGCATAGAGGATGTAGGTGCCAGCGCTGGCGGCACGGGCGCCGCTGGGGGCAACGTAACTGACGACCGGCACGGGGCTTGCCAGAATAGCCTTGATCATCAGGCGCATGGCGCTGTCCAGCCCGCCGGGGGTATCCAGGCGCAGCACCACCAACTGGGCACCTTGGGCCTTGGCCTGTTCAAGGTTGCGAATCAGGTAGTCAGCGCTGGCCGGGCCGATGGCGTCATCAATGCCCAATACCCAGACGCTACCGGGCGCTGCCAGGCCCGCCGGGGCAAGGCCGAGCAGCAACAGCAGCAGCCAGCGGCAACATCGAGTGATCACCTGTCGTCACCTCGTTGACCTCTCTGCTTTAAGTTTAGCCATGCCTGCCGGCACGGCCTAAAATTGAAGGTTGGGGGAGCGAAACCGGAGGTGCATCATGCGTATGGCCAAGACCCTGCAGCAGCGCCTGGACCAGGCCAACTGCGACTACGACATCATTCCCCACCCACACTCGGCCACCAGCCTGGAGTCAGCGCGCACGGCGGGCGTACCTGCCGAGCGGGTGGCCAAGTCGGTCATGCTGGACGACCGTCATGGCAACTACATCATGGCCGTGCTGCCGGCCAATCGGCACATGGACATGAGCAAGGTGCGCATGTCTGGCGCCTGGCAACTGACCCGCGAAAGCGCCTTGCCGATGCTGTTCGGCGATTGCGAAAGGGGCGCCATCCCGGCTATGGGTGACGCCTATCAGATAAAGATGCTGCTCGATTCGAGTCTTACCCGCCAAGGCGATGTCTACCTGGAGGCAGGTGACCACGATCACCTGATCCACATGAGCATGGAGCAGTACCTGAAACTGGTACCGCAAGCCGAAGTACGAGAACTGTGCTGATGACAACCAACCCATGCCGGGCCGGGCGTATTGCTGGCCGGCCCGGTGCTAAGGAGGCAACATGGAAAAACCGAACCACCACTTCTCGGAAATCTTCAAGCAACTGGGCCTGCCTGACGACCCAGTCGAAATCGAGCGCTTCATCACCACGCACTCGCCGCTGGATGACGGTGTGAAGCTGGTGGATGCGCCTTTCTGGACAGAAGGACAGCGGGCGTTTCTCAAGGAAAGCTATACCGCCGATGCTGACTGGATACCTATGATCGACCAATTGAACGAGGCACTTCATCCCAAGAAAAAATAAGTGCCGAGCGGCACCTGACGAGTGATCGGCCGTTGCTATGCTCAGGAAAAACAACAGGGGATAGCGTGATGAAAGATCCCTACGCACCAGGTTTCTGGTGCTCCGTGACGATCCTGGGCACCCTGACGGCCGGCTACTTCTACGGCATACGCCACACCCAGCAAATGAACCAGGCCATCCAGTTTCTCTACGCCGCCGCCGCCGTCACTGGCGCGGTGGCGTTGCTGGCCCTGACCTGGATTGCCTGGCAGCAGTTACGCTTGAACAAGCGTGAAGTGATTCAGGGGCGAACGTTGCTCACCATCTGGGACACCAAGGTTGCACTGCGCCGCGTCGAGACGGTGTTCGACCGCTATTTCTGGGGCAGCTACTGGCATTCCGGGCGCACCTTCGAGGAAGTGATGGGCGAGCTCAAGGGTACACCGCTGGAGCAGAGCCTGGATGCCTTGAAGCGGCAATGCCGGGCGCTCGACCGGGAAATCCACGACCATCATCACCACTGGCTGGCCAATGCCCGCGACCTGTCCAGCGTGGCCACGGCCATGGCCCGCGAGCGGTATCAGCTGGATCTGTGCGAGCCGTCGAGCAACGGCCATGGCAATACCGCCGTGCTCAACCGGGATCTGGAAGTGTTGGTGTACACCTGGTCGGCGCGCCTGCGCAGCTTCGACCATCAGTTGGACGAACTGGAGCGCGCCTACCACTGAGGCCGGCTATTCGCCGCGAATGTAGCCTTCCAGCTGCTTGATCAGGCCGGCCTGCTCGGCGATGGTTTCCTTCACCAGGTCACCGATCGATAGCAGCCCGAGCAACTTGCCGTCCTCGACGACTGGCAGGTGGCGCAGATGGCGGTCGGTCATCTGTTGCATGCAGTAGTCCAGGCTCTTTTTCGGCTCCACCGTGATCACTGGCGCGCTCATGATTTCGCGCACCGGCGTGGCGGCTGAGGAGCGGCCCTTGAGCACCAGCTTGCGTGCATAGTCCCGCTCACTGACGATACCCACTACCTGGTCGTTTTGGACGACCGGCAAGGCACCGACGTTTTTCTCCGCCAGCAGTTTCAGGGCGTCGAGCACCGAGTCATCCGGGCCGATGGTGTACACGGTCTGGTGCTGGGACTTGGTCTTGAGGATTTGTTCGACGGTCTTCATACGGGCCTCTGCGGGTGGAAAAGACGAGCGCTTTGAGTAAATAAAGCATCCGGCACGCCAGCCTGCACGGCAATGCAGGAAACGGCATGGAGTCGATTGAAAAACGTCATGGTCGTTTCCTGTACCGGCCTCTTCGCGGCTAAAGCCGCTCCCACAGGT